>JAISCT010000042.1 GCA_031265355.1 Oscillospiraceae bacterium
GTAAGAAATTCCTGCCAATATGTCGCTGGTTCTCGCAACTCCGTTTTCAAACACCTGTATCGGGAGGATCTCCACCGCCGCGCCCGTCTCCGCCGCCGCGCTGCAGATGCTGCCCACCAGGTGCGTACTGTGAGAATATGCCAGCGGTCGGGTGTCGTCGTATATATCATCGCCGCCGGTCATTACGTTGAATCCCTGTGTCAGGCAGCCTGCCAGCGACGTGTGCCCCACATCCACGCCGGTGTCCAGCACGGCCACCAACACGGGCGTCGCCTGTGCCAGCGGACCGCCGGTCGACGGCGGAGAAGCGGTGCCGTTGGACGTCGCCTCCGACGTCGCCTCTGTGAACGATATATCTGTCTCCGTGAATGATGTCGTTGTCTCTGCGGATGTTGTCTCTGTTTCCGTGCTCTCCGTCAGTTCCAACGATAGGCTGTCCAGTGACAGTTTGTAGTCCGGGCAAATGTATTCGACATACTCCGCCACGCCCAGATCCGCCAGTTGTTCCGCCAGTTCGCTCGGTAAAATAGGCTCCGCCAGTGTCAGCGTCTCCAGCCGGTCCAGCTCCGCAAAGTCGCCCGCGGGCAGCGCCGCGGAGAGATTCGGTACGGCTCGCAGCTCCGCGGGCAGCGTTTTCCGCGCCACGGCGTCCGATTCCAACGCAAGCGGCGCGGCGGCTTCTTTGAAGTCCGCCTCCCGCCCCTCTTTATATTTGACGATGTAGCGGTCCTCCGGCACGGCGACTTCCCGAGGCTGCCGCGCCATCATCTCCCGCAGATCGGTCCCCGGAGACAAAACGGACGTCGTCAGTTCGGACGCAAAAAAACCCGCCGCCCGGAAACTGCCCGGTGTACCGGGTATTTCCTGTGACGGCGGTGGGCTTTCCTGTCGTTGTTCGTCTACCATGTATCTGAATGGGCTGTCCGCTTCCCATTGTACTTGCGCGTCCTGCGACGGCGCTGGAAGCAGCGCCGCCACGGCGGCCACGGTGGTCACGAATAGTACGGAAAACGCCAGGAAAAGACTCATCATACGTCGCTTCATTTTGTTTGCCCCCTTGCATCTTTTTGGGTGGTGATGGATAGCTCACCTCTTATATCGTAGAATTTTTGAACAAGAATACAGGGATTATTTGCCATCTACTTACAAATATTGCATATATTTCCCCAGTTTATTTCGATTAATTGCAATTTCTTCATCTTTTGTAAAAAACTTGCCCTTTTCCCATGTTTTTGCTACCTTGGACAGACATCAAAAAAAGTTTCACTTTTTTGCGGCTGACACCAAAAAACAACACACCCACACGAGCCGGACCTTCCCCGGCCTGTGTGGGTGTGTCTTCATTCGTCTTGCGTAGGACGCCTCTCACGCGCTATAATGGATGTGATGGGGGCTGCCTCAGCTGCCCTCCGTGCCCAGACGCCCGGTGTGCTGCTTGATGGCCGCGAAGCTCTCCTCGCTGATCACATGCTCGATGCGGCAAGCGTCCTCGCCCGCGGTCTTCTCGTCGACCCCCAAAGACACGAGCCACCGGGAGAACAGGGTGTGCCTCTCGTACATTTTCTCCGCCACCGCGGCGCCCTTTTCGGTCAGCCGGATGTAGCCGTCTGAATCCATCTCAATGCAGCCGTTTTCCCGCAAATTCTTCATGGCTACGCTGATACTGGGCTTGGAGTAACCGAGTTCGTTCACGATGTCGATGGAGCGGACAGCTCCAATCCGCCGCTTTAACATGTAGATTGTCTCCAGGTAATTTTCAGCGGACGCCTGTATTTTCATGGCCATCCCCCTCGTCAATATGCTCCGGGGCCCCGCGGGGACCTCGGCGTTGCATCCAATATATCACGATCTCGCTCAAAAAGCAATTATTTGGGCGCCGCTAAAAACTTCCCGTGCGGCGGCCCACCGCAAGATTTGTACTGTTTTCTTTATGTATTCCATATATTTACTGTTGTGCGGACAGATGAGATACCATGCACTGAGCGCGGCGCTGTGAGAGACGCTCAAATCGGAGAGGGGACTTTTGATGCTTGTCTTCACCACGAGACTGACAAAGCGAGGGCTGGCGGTCGCTGTGATCCTGGCAGGTGTGCTGCTGTGCGGGATCATCCTGCTTGTGGCACGCCTCGGGGCAGACCCACAGAACGTCGCCGAACCGACGCCGGCGCCGCGCGGCATTCACGACAACGACGACCGCGTCGCCTACCTGGAGTCCTTTGGCTGGCGTGTGGAGCCGCAGCCCCTGGAGGTCCAGGAGGTGCGCATTCCGGATGAATTTGATCCTATTTTACAAAATTACAACGAGATCCAGCTCTCGCAGGGCTTCGATCTGAGCCGTCACAAGGGGAAACGCGTCATACGCTACCGCTACGCGATCTTAAACTATCCGCAAGAGACCTTCGAGGTGTACGCCGATCTGCTGGTGGACGGGGACACGGTGATCGGCAGCGACGTACATACGGCTGAGCTAGACGGCTTCATGGCGGGGCTGACCCGACCGGACGCCGACGAACCTCCGGGGGCGGGCGCCGTCACCGCTCCCTCGCAAAACACCACCGCGAATTGACGCACCGTCCGGCAGCTGGGTGGCCGCACGCGACCACCCGGCTGCCCCTGTATAAATTTCCCTCCACTCGGTGATACTAGGTCGTGGAGACGGGCTCTCGCCCGGAGTTCTCCTACGATACATCACATCGCCAATACCGGAGGGAACACACATGAAAAAGAAACATCCCATCTTGGACTTCTTCGCGGGCAAGGGATTTTACGTCGTCCTAGCCGTGTGCGTCACGGCCGTCGGCCTGTCCGGCTTCGCGCTGTTTTCCGGCGGCTCGGACGGCGCGTCGGACGAAACGGCCAGCGGGGACTCGGCGGACCTGAATCTGGGCGGCGCGCCCCTGGACTGGGACATCCCGGCGCCGACGATCTCTTGGGAAACAGCCTCCCCCGAGACCCCCGCACACACGCCGGCGGCGCCCCACGGCACGGACGACACCGCGCTGGCGGTCGGCGGCACGGATGTTGTCCCGCCGTCTCAGCGACCCGTAGACGAGACAACCCAGAAGCCGACCGCTGCGGCCACACCAACACCCACGGCCACGCCAAAGGCGCCGGTCTACGTGTGGCCGGCGGCGGGCGCGGTGATCACACACCACAGTGAGGACGCGCTCCTCTACAACAAGACCCTGGACGACTGGCGCACCCACAGCGGCATCGACATTGCGACCGCCGCCGCCGCCAAGGTGACGGCCGTCCGCGACGGTACGGTAGAGGACGTCTACGAGGACCCGTTGCTGGGCACCGTCGTGGTGATCGCCCACGGGAACGATGTGCGCAGCCTGTACGCAAACCTCGCCCGGACGCCGGCCGTCAGCAAGGGCCAGACGCTCAAAGCCGGCGACACCGTCGGCGCCGTGGGCGAATCCGCCGCCGCCGAGAGCTCCGAGACCTTTCATCTACACCTGGAAATCCACCAGGGCGACGCACACCTCGATCCTCTCACCGTCCTGCCGCCGCGCTGACGCGCGTTGGCGGACGAGATAAACCGGCCGCGGCAACGACCCCTGACGGGTCGCCGCGGCCGGTTTTACGCCGCGACTCTGCGCGCCTCAAACAACATTCATGTTTGCGCCGGCACTTGACAAGACGCGAGCGGTTTGGTATGCTAATTATGCAATTAGTAATTTTATAATTAGCATTTTACAATTGGAGGGACCGCCATGTTTGTCGGCAGAGAGAGAGAACTTGCCAGTCTCGACGCTCTTAACAGGCACGGCGGGTTCCAGTTTGCGGTGATCTACGGTCGGCGGCGTGTCGGCAAGACCACATTGATCCACGCGTTCTGTCGGGGCAAAAAGTACATTTACTTTGTCGCGGTGGAGTCGACCGCCAAAGAAAATCTGGCGCTGCTGTCGCGGCAGATCCTCACCGTACTGGCTCCGGAGGCGCCGCCGAATCCGTTTGGCTCTTTCTATGAGGCAATCGAATACGTGTTTGCCCACGCCAGGCGTGAGCGCATCATCTTCGCGGTCGACGAATATCCCTACCTCGCGGAGAGCGACCGGGCGGTGTCCTCTCTGCTCCAGGCCGCCATCGACAGGCACCAAGCAAGCAGCCGGCTGTTCCTGATTTTGTGCGGATCGTCCATGTCCTTCATGGAAAATCAAGTACTTGGGTACAAGAGTCCGCTGTATGGGCGCAGGACGTCGCAATACAAGATTTTACCTCTGGACTACCGGGCCTGCGCCGACATGCTATGCGGCTTTCGCGCGGAGGAAACGATCGTTCTATACGGCGCCACCGGAGGTGTCCCCGAGTATGTATCCCGCATAGACAACAGTCTTTCTGTGCGGGAGAACTTGCGCGCGCTGTTTTTTGAACCGTCCGGCCGCCTGTTTGAAGAGCCGGCAAATCTCCTCAAACAAGAACTGAAGATGCCGCAGACATACAACGGTATCATCACCGCCATCGCCTCCGACAGCAGCCGGTTGGGTGAGATCGCCGTCAAGGCGGGCATTGAGACGAGCCAATGCAGCGACATGCTCGACACGCTGATCCTTCTGGGGCTCGTCCGCCGCGACATTCCCGTGACGGAAACGCACTCCAGAAAGACGACTTACGCACTGGAGGACCAGATGTTCCGGTTTTGGTACCGTTTTGTCCTGCCCAACCTCAGCCGCATCTCGG
This sequence comes from Oscillospiraceae bacterium, assembly GCA_031265355.1. NCBI lineage: Bacteria > Bacillati > Bacillota > Clostridia > Eubacteriales > Oscillospiraceae > Oscillospiraceae bacterium. The sequence goes on from JAISCT010000042.1 coordinate 4,687, forward strand.
CAGGCCTGGGCGCACGCGTCTGCGACGAGGTGTGCGGCGAACGGCTGAACACCTACACCGGCCACGCCTTCGAGACCTGCGCCAAACAATATATGTGGCGCCGCCTCGCGGCGGACTCTCTCCCCGTCTCGTTTCAAAAAATTGGCCGGTGGTGGGGCACGGACCGAAACCGTCACCGCGCCGTGGAGATCGATTTCATCGCCTGCGCCGGCGCCCAGGCCATCTTCGGCGAGTGCAAATGGCGTGGCGAGCCCCTCGGCGCCGACGCGCTGGAGGGCCTGCAGGCCAAAGCCGCTTTGCTGCCGCAATTTACGGAGAAACATTACATGCTATTTTCAAAATCCGGCTTCACCAAAGCTCTCACAACCCTCATCAATACGCGGCAGGACGTCGCGCTCGTCTCTCTCCCGGACATGTTAGCACCGATTTGAAAATGTTTGACTGTGAGTCTGATATCCCGGTACACCACGAAAACTGCCGCGAGCTGGAAACAAGCGCCTCCCTGTTTGTCAGGCTTTTGTCTTTTGACATTTTGACAGACTGCGGTACAAGGTGGGTTCCGAGCATCGCAAGATAGCCGCCACTTCGCTGATCGCGCCCTTGATCAGAAAGACGCCTTTCTTCTGTAAATTTTCTAGCAGACGCAGACGCTCATCCAGATTTAAACGGGTGATCTGCGGCATGGCCTCTTCGGCGAATACTTCTTCCATAGACATATTTACCATCTCCGCAATGTTGTTGAAAAATGTTTCTTTTGGCGGCCCCATATGTGGCTCTTCAATCGATGTTGTCGCAGGAATCGACGGCAGCAGATGCAGACCGCCAAGGCTTAAAATCGCATGGCTCAATTGCTCATAGACAGTCATATCAATATTGACGCAGAGCATCCCGATCAAGTCGTGATTATCGTCTTTGATAAAATAGGTGGAGGAACGCAGATTTTTATGATTCTTCGTGCTCCGATAATTGATGTCCCAATCTTCGTTCTTCCAGCGTTTGGATTGAATGACTTCCAACGCATAATCCGTCAGAGGCCCGCCGACCTTCCTGTTTGTAACAGCGCCGTTTCCGATGGCAATAATGCCGCACTGATCTTCTCGGCAATCCTGCAACACGACTTCGCAATTTTCGCCTAAGAGAGAAGAAAGAAATTCCACCAGCTTTTTATAATCTTCCAATCGATCATACATCATTTTACTCCTCGATTCCCTGCAACACCGTTGTTTCGGTGCTCCTTTTGTCAGCATGCTCTTTCTTTATATTTTATACCATATACCCCTCCGATTGTCTAGCACGCAGAGATAAAATTAATAATTTTTCATCACAAAATAGTAAAAATAGCTAAAAATTATCCATATCATTGGTGGTAATGTCCATAGACAGGCGTGGAAATCCGTGTTATTATGATAAAAAAGTATTATTTCAATAACTATTTATTTTTTCTGCAGGCAAATGGACAATATGTCTCCCCTGATTCTTTCGTTACACAATTCGTGATAATTTCACCGAGCTCATCTGATTTATCTAGTATTCTACGATAAAACTGTGTCAAAATAGCAACTCATCTTTCAAATTGGAAAAATCAGTCAAAAATATTCAAATAATTGGAAATCTTGTCAATGGACATACGGGGATATTTGTGCTATAATGATAAAAAGGTATCATTGTAATAACTATTTATTCGTCTCGCCAAGGACGTATTCTTGCGATTTCCAGACGACTCCTCACACCAAGGCGAGCGGAACGGAGGGCTTATGAAGGAGGAATTCAAACTGGTTTCCTATCGGCGCGGCAGAGAAAACAGTGGGGCACCGCCGCCTTTGGGAGAAGAGACAGCCAAAAAGGCACAGCGCTTCCACACCAGTTTTTCAGTCTATAAGCCGACGCCGCTGGTTTCGCTGGCGTATACCGCGCAGGCACTCGGATTGGGCGCGGCGTACGTCAAAGATGAGTCCTACCGCTTCGGGTTGAACGCCTTTAAGGTATTGGGCGGCAGCTACGCAATCGGCCGCTACATCGCCGAGTGTCTGGGGCAAGACATTTCTGAATTGCCCTATGAAAAAATCATTTCGGAGCAGACCCGCGCGAAGGTGGGGGATTTGACTTTTGTCACGGCCACAGACGGCAACCATGGACGCGGGATCGCTTGGACGGCCCGTCAACTCCGCCAACGCGCCGTGGTTTATATGCCGAAAGGCAGCGCGGCGGAGCGGCTGGAAAACATTCGTGCAGAAGGCGCGGAAGCTTCTGTCACGGACTTGAATTACGACGGTGCGGTTCGGCTGGCAAAGCGTCAGGCAGAAAAAAAGGGCTGGGTGATGGTGCAGGATACCGCGTGGGAAGGCTATGAGAAAATCCCGCTGTGGATCATGCAGGGGTACGGCACGATGGGCTATGAAGCCATCGCACAGCTTCCGGAACCGCCGACGCACATTTTTCTACAGGCGGGCGTCGGCTCGATGGCAGGTTCCATCACCGGACTTTTTGCGGCGCTCTATGGAGAAAACCGTCCTATCATTACGATTGTGGAGCCCAACAAAGCGGACTGCATTTTCCGGACCGCGCAGGCAAATGACGGGGCGCTGCATTGCGTAACCGGAGACATGGATACGATTATGGCCGGTCTGGCCTGCGGAGAGCCCTGCAGCATCGGTTGGGATACATTAAAGACATACGCAGACCATTTTCTTTCCTGCCCTGACTACGTGGCGGCAAAAGGAATGCGTCTTTTGGGCAATCCGCTTCCCAAAGATCCGCGTGTGATATCGGGCGAAAGCGGCGCTGTGACATTCGGCTGCGTGGCGGAACTGATGACAAATCCGAAACTTCTGGCTATCCGTGACGCCTTGCAGTTGGATGTCCAATCCCGCGTGTTGTTTTTTAGCACGGAAGGAGATACGGACCATAAAAATTATCGGGAGATTGTCTGGGACGGAAAGTACCCGAGCAGCCGCGAAGCTTAGATTTTTGAGAAGTCGGAGCGACAAAATCGTCTGCAAAATGAAACATAAAAAGGAGTAGAAACACAATGTTAAGTAAAAACCGGGAAGATGCTGTCATTGCTTTGTGCCAGGAGCTCATCCGGCAAAAGAGCTACTCCGGCGAGGAAGGAGGTGTCGTGACCGTATTGCAAGATTATATGAGAAAGAAGGGGTTCGATGATGTCACCGTAGACCGTTATGGCAATATTGTCGGCTGTATCAAGGGGCACCGGCCGGGCAAGAAACTTTTGTTTGACGGACATATCGACACGGTTCCGGTGACCAATCCGGACGAATGGCCCTATCCGCCCTTTGCCGCCGAAGTGCATGGCGGGAACATGTACGGACGCGGAACCAGCGATATGAAAGGCGCGGTCGCCGCCTTTGTCTGTGCGGCCGCGAATTTTGCCGAAGATACCAAGCGGGATTTCGCGGGGGAAATTTTTGTGGCGGGCGTCGTCCACGAAGAATGCTTTGAGGGCGTGGCGGCGCGCGAAATCAGCAAAGCTGTGTCTCCGGACTACGTCGTCATTGGGGAGGCCTCAGAACTGAATGTAAAAATCGGACAGCGCGGCCGCGCGGAAATCGTGGTGGAGACTTTCGGGAAGCCCTGTCACAGCGCGAATCCAGAGAAAGGCATCAATGCGGTATACAAGATGGCGCAGGTGATTGAAGCGATCCGCGGGCTGAAGCCACCCGAGCATCCTGTGCTTGGAAAGGGAATTTTGGAACTGACCGACATCAAAAGCGCCCCATACCCAGGCGCGTCCGTCGTGCCGGAGTATTGCCGCGCCACATATGACCGCCGCTTGTTGGTAGACGAAACAAAAGAAAGTGTTCTCGCGCCAATTCAAGCGCTGTTAAACGAGATGATGCTGAAAGATCCCGCATTAAAGGTGAATGTCAGTTATGCCGTTGGAAAGGAAATCTGCCATACCAAAGCACCGATTGAGGGAGAGCGCTTCTTCCCGGGCTGGTTGTATGACGAGAAAGCGGATTTTGTGCGGGCTGTGATGGACAAGCTACGGGAGATGGGCTACCGGCCTTCCATCACCCAGTACAATTTCTGTACGAATGGCAGCCACTATGCGGGCGAAGCGGGCATCCCAACATTTGGGCTTGGGCCCTCACAGGAAAGTTTGGCGCATACGGTGGGGGAATACATTGCCATCGAACAACTGACCAAAGTGACGGATTGCTACTATGGCGTCATGCAGGCGCTGCTTGTATAGACCAGAGAAAAGGATGGGTAAAGCCGCAAAGAATATCGACCGTAAATCACGCGCTGTTTGATTTGAAAGGAGGATGACCCACTGTGACACAGGTGCAAATTACCGCTTTCATCATCATCGTGTTATACATGGTGGCTACTGTTTGTCTGGGGCTTATTATTTCAAAACGAAAGCAGTCCAAATCGGCCAGTCAAAGCAATGAAGACTTTTTGATGGCCAGCAAATCGCTCGGTCCGTTTGTGTTGGCAGGCACCTTATTTGCGGCAAATACCGGCGGCGCGAGTACCACAGGCATCGCGACCAACGTATTCAGCTACGGGCTCTCCAGCTGCTGGTATGTAATCGCGGCTGGCATCGGGTTTGTACTGGTCTCTTTTATCGCACCGTATTTCCGCAGATCACGGGCAAGCACAGTGCCGGAGATTATCAGCAAACGCTATGGCAAGGCATCACATATTTTCACTGCTTTTACCTCGATCACCGCCCTGTTCATGGCGACGGGAGCACAGATTATCGCAACCGCTTCTATCATCAACGTGGTGACCGGCATCTCGTTTAATATCGCGGCGGTAATCACCACAATTGTCGTCATCATTTATACAATGATCGGCGGTTTCAAATCCGTGACCGCGGCCAATATGATGCATGTAATTTTTATCACAGTCGGTATGACCATCGCGATGTTGATCATGGTGGGCAACAGTGAAGTCGGAGGATTCTCCGTCTTATTTGACCGAGCGCGCGCGCTCCTCGGGGACAGCGGGCAACCGATGGACCTTTTAAGCCTGACCAAGATTGGTCTCCCGACGATTATCGGCTATATCGTGATGTATTTTATGACGTTCCCGACCGGACAGGAGATCGTGCAGACTTATTGCTCCGCCAAAGATGGAAAATCCGCAAAAGTCGGCTCTTTGATGGCAGGCATTATATCCGCCGCTTATGCGATTGTCCCGGCCCTGATTGGCTTGATCGCTTACGTCTGCATTGATGGATATGCCGCGGGTGGAGCACAGAAGAACGCGCTCGCGGAGGCGACGATTCAGTTTGCGCCGGCTGTTGTGGCAGGCATTGTCCTGGCGGCCATCGTGGCGGCCACAATGAGCAGCGCCTCCGGCAATATGATAGGAACTGCGACGATGTTCACCAATGACGTCTATCGTCCCTATATCAATCACGGTATCGCGGACGACGCCAAAGAGGTGCAGATTTCCCGTATCACTATGGTGATTGTCGGGCTGGTCGGGCTTGGAATTTCTTTGGTCGCACAAAACATTATCAGCGTCATGATGGGTGCATTTGCACTTCGAAGTGCAGGCCCGTTTGCAGCATTTATCTGCGGCCTGTTCTATAGGAAAGTCACAAAACTTGGCGGATTTGTGTCAATTGTGGCGGGTACGATTGTGGCGGCAATCTGGATTTACTTCTTCAATACACCATGGGGTCTGAGTGCCATGGTGCCGGGTGGCATCGTAGCCTTCATTCTAATCTTCGCGGTGTCCGCATGGGATCGCGGCCGCGGCACACAGCCGGCTCCGGAGATTGCCTTTGAGGCGGAATAGGAGAAATACACCATGAAAACCATGAAAAAAATCATCACAGGCGGCACCATCATAGATGGCAGCGGCCGCGCCGGATATCGGACCAATCTTCTGACGGAAGACGACAAAATTGTAAAAATAGGTGATATTTCGCCAGCGGAAGATGCGCAAATCATTGACGCCTCCGGGCTGATTGTGGCGCCCGGCTTTATCGACACGCACAGTCACAGTGATTTAAAGGTCTTGCTTGAGCCAGAGGTCCTGCCGAAAGTGATGCAAGGAATTACCACGGAGGTATTGGGCCAGGACGGCATCTCCCTGGCGCCGCTGCCAGAACAGTACATCAGCCCGTGGCGCAAGAATCTGGCGGGCTTAGATGGTGATTCTGACGACATCGATTGGCACTTTAAAGATACCGCCGGATATCTAAAGCTGTTGGCATCCGCGCGGCCCGGTTTGAATGAATGTTACCTCGTACCACATGGCAACATCCGCATGGAAGCGATGGGGCTGGAGAACCGTCAACCGACGCGGGAAGAAATCGAAAAAATGAAACGCATCACACGCCGCGAGATGGAAGCAGGCGCCATTGGCGTATCAACCGGGCTGATTTACATGCCGTGCGCGTATGCACAGATCGAAGAAGTCATTGAAATCTGCAAAACCGCTGCGGAATATGACGGTATTTTTGTCATCCATCAGCGCAGTGAGGCAGATACAATTCTGGATTCCATGAAAGAGGTAATTCGCATCGGCAAGGAATCCGGCATCCGGATTCACTACTCACACTTCAAAGTCTGCGGCAAGAAAAATTGGGGTCGAATTGATCACGTGCTGGCATTGCTTGAAGAGGCTGAAAAGGAAGGGATTCAGGTCAGTTTTGACCAGTATCCGTATGTCGCCGGCAGCACCATGCTTGGTGTCATCCTGCCCCCCTGGGTGCACGACGGCGGTACCGATCAAGTGCTGAAACGTTTGGCGGACTATGCGCTTCGAGAGAAAATGATTGCGGACATTGAGAGAGGCATTCCAGGATGGGACAACTTTGTAGAGTTTGCTGGATTGGACCAAATTTTTGTCACCAGCGTCAAAAACAAAAGGAATGAGGACGCCATTGGCCTGAACTTGATTCAACTGGGCAAGTTGCGCAAAAAAGACCCTTATCAAGCCACCTTCGATCTGCTTTTAGAGGAAGAAAATGCCGTTGGCATGGTGGACTTTTACGGCAAAGAAGCGCATGTACAATGTTTCATGAAACGCCCGGAAATGAATGTATGTACGGATGGATTGCTCGGCGGAAAGCCGCATCCGCGTGTCTATGGCGCATTCCCGCGTGTCCTTGGGAAATATGTTCGTGAGGACAAAGCACTCACCTTGCCTGAGGCCATCTATAAAATGACAAAGAAACCGGCTGAAACCTTCCGCATTGTAAAGAGAGGCCAACTTCGCGAGGGATATTACGCGGACATTACAGTTTTCAATCCGGACACCGTCATAGACAAAGGGACCTTTACCGATCCGGTACAATATCCGGAAGGAATCGAATACGTACTCGTCAACGGTGCGCTGGTTATCGAGCACGGGCAGCATACCGGCAACCGTCCGGGCAGGGTGTTTCGCAAATAAAGCGAGAACACCGGCCGCTCGCCCAGCATCCTGCGGCACATGAAAGGAGTTTGAAACACGATGAAAGAAATCGCAACCAAAAAAGCACCGGGGGCGATCGGCCCCTATTCGCAAGGGTTTATATCCAACAACATGGTATTTACCTCCGGCCAGCTGCCGGTTCATCCGGAGACCGGCATGATACCGGAGGGCATTGCAGCACAAGCGGAACAGAGCTGTCAAAATGTCCGGGCCATTTTAGAGGCCGCCCAAACGGATTGCACAAAAGTCGTCAAAACTACCTGTTTTCTGGCCAACATGGCTGATTTTGTGACGTTCAATGAAGTTTACGCCGGGTATTTCACCGCCAAACCGGCGCGCAGCTGCGTGGCGGTCCGAGAACTGCCGAAGGGCGCCCTCTGTGAGATTGAAGCCATCGCGGAGCTGTAACCAAGGTTTCTCTTTGGAACCCTCCAAATTCACGAAAAAGCAGGCGTGTATCTGTGAGCAATCGGACAGATATGCGCCTGCTTTTTTGTGGCATCCAACGAAAAATCCGAACGCGGCGTGTATCTTTCAAAAATCACTTGATATTATGTCGGTTATCCGTTATAATGGATGATGAGGTGAACCACAATGAACATTAACACGCTGATTGCCCATAAGGGCGTTACGAAATACAGGGTCGCCAAACAAGCGGGCATACCGCAGACCACGATGACCGACATCTGCTCCGGCAAGGCGCGGATTGAGAATTGCTCCGGCGAAACGATATACAAGCTCGCGAAAACGCTTGATGTTTCAATGGAAATCCTTGTCGCGGACGCGATGGAATACCGCCCCACCTTCGAGACATTTAAGAGTAACGTCTGTCATCTCGTAAAAGATATGGGCGACATTGAGTTTCTGATTGACACGCTCGAATCGGGCAGAATCCGCGAACTATGGGATAAGAAATGGTACGCCGAAAGCCTGTATCTGCTTGCTATGACGGACTATTTAAGCCGCGAAAACGATTTGCCGCCTTGCGCGGACTATAACGATTTGCGGCGGGCAAAGCTCACTGAGATAATATACCCGGCGGGCGTTTTGACGTTGTGCGCGGCGACGGGCGGCGACGCTTGGAAGGAACGCAGCCGCGCCGAGGCTATACCGGAATTTTTGCGCCACAACATTGTGGAAGCGGAGGTGCGGAATGTCGTCTGAAAAGCCTATAACCCGCGAAAATCTGAACGAGTATTTGAAAGCTCTCGCGAAAGAGTTCCGCAAACTGAACGGCGTGGAAACGCCCGCCGAGATTATCTTAATCGGCGGCGCGGCGGTACTTGCCAACTACGGCTTCCGCGAAACGACCTATGACATCGACGCGATTATCCACGCTTCAAGCGCGATGAAAGACGCAATCAACCATATCGGCGATAGATTCGGGCTGCCGCATGGCTGGTTCAACGCGGACTTTCAGCGTACCGCGTCATACTCCGATAGGTTGCACGAGGTTTCAGTCTACTACAAAACGTACTCAAACGTCCTGCAAATCCGCACGGTCGCCGCCGAATACCTGATTGCGATGAAGCTGATTAGCGGGCGGGCGTATAAAAACGACTTGTCCGACGTGGCGGGGATTTTACTCGAACATCAGCGACGCGGCGAACCGATTGAGCGGACGGCGATTGACACGGCGGTTAAAAAGCTGTACGGCGAGGTTACTTTGCCTGAAACGTCAACGGAACTGCTGGACGCGGCTTTTACGAGCGGCGATTACGAAAAGCTGTACCGTGAGAGCCGAGAGAGCGAAAAACTCTCAAAGGAGATTTTGGTCGAGTTTGAGCGGGATTATCCAAACACGCTTAAAGGCGAGAATATAGACGACATTATCGAGCAGGCGAAGCGGAAACGCGCCGCCGCACAGGTGCAAATATGCGCTTCTAACGGTAAAAAACAATAGAGCAAAACAAAGGGGAGCAACTCTGAAACTGCCCCCTTATGCCAAAAACCTCGCAACGGCGGGGCTTTTGCGAGGTCGCTTTGTAGCAAAGCAGACCTACGGAAATGGCACGCCAGAAGGGATTCGAACCCCTGACCCACGGCTTAGAAGGCCGTTGCTCTATCCGACTGAGCTACTGGCGCCTATGAACAAGACAACAAAGACGCCCCGGCAACAGCCGGAGCGAACGGGCGCCAGCCGCCTACGGACGCTCGGCGGGAAAGAAACGTGTCAAACGTAGCGTAGAATTTGCTCGGCGGACCCTTGGAGCGGGTGATGGGAATCGAACCCACACGACCAGCTTGGAAGGCTGGGATTCTGCCATTGAACTACACCCGCACGACAAAACCAATTTTGGTTCAAGTGTCAAAAGCCTCGCCCGCCGCTGGCCGGCGATTTATTCCGCCATATTTCACAAAAAGCCTCGCGAATACACCCAGTATTCGCTTTTCACCCCACCGAGCAGACTCGGTGGGGACCCCGAGCGTTTTTTGTTGCATCTGCCGAAAAAATCGGCTCGGCCTTCGGCAGACGCACTTCTGACACCTGAACCAGTTTTTATTGTAGCACGCAAACAAACCGGCTGTCAAGAGGGCAGTCCGGGCGGCCCGGGGCACGCGCCGCTCAGCCGCGCAGCGCGTTTTGTCCGGGGACGGAGTCCATCTCGTCCTGGCCGTTCAAATAGGCGTCAAATATGTCCCGGGCAATCGGCGCCACGCGCGCGCCGCCGCCGCCGCGCTCCACGACGACCGCCACGGCGATCTCCGGCGTGTCAAAAGGCGCGTAGGCCACAAAGACGCCGTTGTCCGGGCTGCCGTCCGCCTTCTTCTGCGCCGACCCCGTCTTGGCGCCCACCGGGATCCGGTAACTCGCAAAGGTGCCCGCCGCCGTGCCGCCCGGCTGCGTCACCAGACGCATCCCCTCGTGGACGGCATTTAGTGTCTCCGGCTTTAAATCCATGCGCGCCGCCACCTCCACCGGCGTGTCGTAGAGCGTCTCGTCGTAGTCGTAAGACTTGACGGTGCCAAGCAGGTGAGGCCGGTAGCGCACGCCGTCGCTTGCGATCGTGGCCGTGTAGCTGGCAAGCTGGAGCGGGGTGAACTGGTTGTACGACTGCCCAATGGCTGCCTGCAGCACGTCGCCGCCGTTCCAAGGGATCCCCTGCTGGGCGCAGTAGGCCGGTCCGGCCAGGCTCCCGGCGCGCTCTCCGGGTAACTCAATGCCCGTGAGCTCGCCAAAACCGAGCTCACGCGCGTAGCGGTTCATCGTCTCGATTCCGGTCAGCCAACCGACGTCGTAGAAGAAATAGTTGCAGGACACCTGCAACGCGCGCGACACATTGACGCTCCCGTGCCCGCCGCTGCACCTGGGCGTGTAACTGGGCGCGAAGCGCATATAGCGGCCCCTGTCCAAGATCTGCGTGCGGGGCGTGATCGCACCCGTCTCCAGCGCCGCGATGGACACCGCCATCTTAAATGTGGAACCCGGCTCGTAGGTGCCGGCCAGAGCCCGGTTGACCATCGGCCGCATCGGGTCTTCCAACAGCGCCGCATAATCGCTTTGAAAGTTCGTGAGATGGAACGTCGGATAAGACGTCATCGCCAGCACCTCGCCGGTGGGCACGGCGATGACCACGGCGGCGCCGGCACCGGCCAGTTCCTCTTCGGCCAGCCCCTCCCGCTCGCCCCGCTCGCGCAGGGCCGCGATGCCCGACGCCAGGGCATACTCCACCTGCTCCTGGAACCGGATGTCGATCGTGAGCATACAGTTTTTCCCAGGTTCCGGCGGCCGGGCACTGATGATATTCGTCACCTTGCCGGAGGCGGTGGTCTCTTCTTCCCGCACCCCGTCCGTGCCCCGCAGCCATTCCTCAAGCGCGCGTTCCAGTCCGTCCAGCCCCACAATCTCATCGGCGGCGTATCCGCGCGCCTCGTAGTCATCCGCCTCCTTCTCCGGGATCTGACCCACCCGTCCCAGCAGATGCGCGGCAAACTCCGTACGGTACTCCCGAATGGGGACGGTGTCGATTGTGACGCCGGAGAGCCCCTGTTCGCGGATCTTCCCCACGAGGGTGATGTCCACATCGTCCGCAAAGCGATAGGGCGGGATGTACCGGTACGGTTCCATGCCGAACAGCGCCCGCAGATCGAGCTCGTAGCGGATGCCCACAATGCGCAGCGCTTCGGTGTCGGAGAAGCGGTCGTCCACCGCGTACTCCTCCCGCAACTGCGTCATCAGCGCCTCGGCGTCAGACGGCTCCCAACTTTTGCGCCGAAGGAACTCTTCGAGTCGGTCGCTGTCCTGCTCCGTCAGGGAAGCGCGGTAGACAAAGGGCGGACCGACGACCGGGAACGTGTCGGTGTATGCCGTCTGCGTCTCGTCCATCAGCGCCACCAGCCGGTCCAATGTCCCGGCGGGGTCGGCGGCCTGCGTGAGTCGGTTTAGGTCAAGGCGCACGGAATAACTCAGTCGGTTGACCACCAGCGGACGGCCGTAGCGGTCGAGGATCTCTCCGCGGGCCGCCGGCAGCACCACCGTCCGTCTAAGCCGGCGCTCCGCCTCGCGCAGGTTGTCGGCCCCGTGCGTGATCTGCAGGTTGTACAGCCGGGCCGCGGCGCCCAGCAGAAATACCCCGAGCAGCAGCATAAGGAGCGCGATGCGGAAGAAAAACTTGGCTCTTTTCATGACGATTCTCCTGTCGGTTCATTGCCGAATCGGCGGGCAATGCCCCTCAGCGGCGCATACACCGCGGGTACGCACAGCGCCGTGAGCGCGACCTCCGGCGCGGCTACAAGGACCAGGTTGTACAAATCCGCCCGGCCCGGAACAAGGTAGAGGACCGTAAAGAACACCACGTCAAAGGCCGCCAGCGTCACAAGAGAACAGAGAAAGCCCGTGAGAAAATTTTTTCGAAAGAGCTTCTCCGTCACATGGCCGACCCCCGCGCCGAGGAGCAGGAACAAAATCGCGTGCACGGCCGGAACGGGCGGGATGACGGCGTCGCACCAGAGCCCGGCCAAAAATCCGTAGACGGCGCCCGCCTCCCGCCCCTCCAGCATCGCCACAATCGCGATCACCGCGGGGAGGATATTGGGGCTCACACCCCACACGCGCACACGGACTAGCGCGCCTGTCTGCAAGAGCAGAAAGATCAAAAAGGCCAGCGCATATACAACCCACTTGACGATGCCCCGATATCGCAACCCAGCCACCCTCCCGGCCGGCCCGCGCAGACGGGCCTGTCCGTTCCTTCGCCGCGCGGGGCGTCACTCCGAAATGTCAAAGCTCTTGATCACAAACACCTGCTGGAGCTTCCCCAGCTCGACGGACGGACGGATGACCGCGTAGGCCGAGATGCCGGTCTCGTCCATATACAGATCTGTCACCGTGCCTATGACAATGTCGCGCGGGTACTTGCCGCCGATGCCGGATGTGAGCACGGGGTCCCCATTTTTCACATCCACGTCCTTTGACAGGTACGACATGCGCAAAAGCCCCTGCCGCATGAGGTCAAAATTTCCCTCCACCACCGCCGACAGGCCCGTGCGGAAGATGAACGCGCCGGCCTCCATGTCGGTGTCGATGAGGGTGGTGACCGTCGACCAGGTCGCCCCCACCTCACCGATCACTCCGACGAGGTACCCTGCCTCGTTGATGACACACTGCCCCGGAGCAATGCCATTGCTGGAACCCCGGCTGAGCGTGAGCGCGGATGCCCAATTGGACGCGTCCCGCTCGGTGATCGTGGCTGATTCAAATACAAAATCCCGCCGCCGCTCGGAGAGACCCAGCAACTGGCGCAGCCGTTCGTTCTCATCGTTCGAGGCCTCCGACAGCCGGGCCGCCGCCTCCATCTTGGCAATCTGGATCTTCAGCCGTTCGTTCTCATCCTTCAGCGCGTCATGCTCGTACATGTAACCGTAGAGAGAAGCGATGGAATCCGACAACCTGGCGATTCCCGACTGCAGCGGCTGGAACACCGTGCCCAACAGGTTTGACACCGGCGAGGCGTAGCCGCCGGTGAGCGAGGAGGCGACAGCCAGCACAAGCACCAGCAGCACCGCCGCCACAGCCGCCAGCAGACCTTTGTGCCGCAAGAAAAAACGCATGCTATCTTCCACCTTCCAGCAGTGCAACGCCAAACTCGGCCAGCATGATCCCGAGCCGGCACAGCGGCAGGCCCATGACATTGTAAAAATCACCGTGTACGCGCGCCACGATCAGCGCGCCGCGCCCCTGGATCCCGTACGCGCCGGCCTTGTCCATCGGTTCGCCGGAATCCACATACGCGGCAATCTCCGCCGCCGTCAGCGGCCGGAAGACGACCTCCGTCCGCTCGCACGCGGTGCGCACGCGCGCGCCGCGCCGCACGGTGACGCCGGTGTACACCTCGTGTGCACACCCGGACAGCAGCGCGAGCATCTCCGCCGCCTCGGCGCCGTCGCGCGGCTTACCCAGCAGCCGACCATCTAGACAAACCAGCGTGTCGGCCGCGATGATCACGTCGTCCGCCTCGTACCGGCGCGTCACGGCATCGGCCTTGGCCTGCGAGAGTCGGCGCACGGTCTCCTCCGGGGCGGCGGCGTCCGGCACCGTCTCGTCGCAGAGGGGCTCGCAGGTGAGAAAATCGACCAGACCCGCCTGCGCAAGCAACATCCGCCGGCGCGGCGAGGCCGACGCGAGTATGATCTTCATGGCAACCTCCGAAAACTCCTGCCTCGTGCAACCGCTCTGAGATTATTTCTTCCCAAAACGGCGGTAAAGCAAACCGGCGGCGCCCATACAGAGGATCACGCTGACCGACAGCTGAATCGTCAGGCCAAATTTCAGGCGCAGCACCACGAGCTCCAACACCAGCGGGTTCTCCGGCGACAGACCGAAACTCTGCCCAAAACTCAGCCACTGCAGGGCGGGCACCGACCGGGTCAGTTCCCCGATCAGCAGCCCTATTACCGCGCCGGCCATCAAAAAGAGCGCCAGCAGCCATCTGCGCCCTCTCATAATGTCTGTTTCCGCTCGTACACCCGGACGGCCGCGGCGGCGATATCCACGGCGTTTAAGCGGAACCGGCCGCGGAGGTAATCCTCCGGGCCCACCTCGCCGAACTGATCTTGCACGCCCACGCGCTCCACCGGCACGGGCGCGGTCTCCCCCAGTACCTCACAGACGGCGCTGCCGAGTCCGCCCACCACGTTGTGGTTCTCACAGGTCACCACGGCACCCGTCTCGCGCGCGCAGCGCTCAAGCAACGCGCGGTCGACCGGCTTCCAGGTAAACAAGTTCACGACGCGCGCCTCGATGCCCCGGGCGGACAGCTCGTCCGCCGCTTTCAGCGCCTCCGCCACCAAAATACCCGAGGCCACCAGCGTCACATCCCGACCGCCGCGCAGCGTCTCTCCACGGCCAATCGTGAACTCCGAGCCCTCTCCAAACACCGACACCGCGTTCTTCCGCATCAACCTGATGTAGTACACCCCGTAGCTCTCCGCCAATTGCGGCAGCAGCGCGCGCAGCTGCACCGAGTCGGTCGGCTCGATCAGTGTGATCTCCGGGACCGCACGCAGCACCGCCATGTCCTCCAGCGGCATGTGCGTGCCTCCGTTGTACGCCGCCGTCACCCCGGGGTCCGTCCCCACGATCCGCACGTTCAGCCGCGCGTACGCCGCCGAGATGAACACCTGGTCGCACACGCGGCGCGACGCGAAGCAAGCAAACGAGTGCGCAAACGGGATCTTTCCCGTGGCCGACAGCCCGGCCGCCACACCCACCATATTTGCCTCCGCGATCCCGCAGTTCACAAAACGATCCGGATAGGCCTGGGCAAACGGCTTCATCCCCGACGAACTCATGAGGTCCGCATCCAGCGCCACGATCCGCTTGTCCGCCGCCGCCAGCGCCGTCAGCGTCTCACAGTATATCTCCCGCATCATCTTCGGTTCCTTTTCCAGCGCCGCCTTCACAATCACACCCACGCCTGCGCGCCCCCTCTCACAGCCGCTTCCGCGGCTTCCAGCACCGCCCGGGCGCTCGTCAGCGCCCCGTCCATCTCCGCCTTTGTGAACTGGACATGATGGTTGAACTCACGCCCCTCCACAAAAGGACAGCCCTTGCCCTTCACGGTCTTCAGCACGATCATCGAGGGCGCGCCCTCCTGTGCCAGCGCGCGCGCCACCGCCGCGTCCAGCGCCTCCACATCGTGCCCGTCCACCGTCTGCGTGTACCACCCAAAGGCCGCAAATTTCGCCGCCAAGTCCCCCGTGTCGAGTACTTTTTTCACGTAGCCGTCGAGCTGCTGGCCGTTGTTGTCACAAAACGCGATCAGGTTGTCCAGCTTGTAGTGCGGCGCAAACAGCGCCCCTTCCCACACTTGCCCCTCGTCGCATTCTCCGTCCCCCAAAACCAAAAACGTCCGCGCGCGCGCGCCGTCCATCCGCTGCCCCAGCGCCAACCCGCACGCCGTCGACATGCCCTGCCCCAGCGACCCCGTCGTCATGTCGATCCCGGGCGTCTTCAGCCGGTCGCAGTGCGAGGGCAGACGCGTCCCCGGCTTGTTCAGCGTCAGCAGCTCTTCCCGCGGGAAATAGCCCTTCAGCGCCAGCGTCGCGTACACCGCCGGCCCCGCGTGCCCCTTCGACACCACAAGCCGGTCGCGCTCCGCCCATTCCGGTCGTGCCGGGTCCACACGCATCGCGCCGCCGTAGAGCACGGCCAACGTCTCCACCAAGCTCAGCGCTCCGCCGACGTGCCCGAAGCCCAGCGCCGCGAATTCTTCCAGCGCCGCCACCCGGATCTGTTCCGCCAGCAGCCGCAGTTCTTCTTTCTTTCCCAAAGTCGACCCTCCCGTCTTTGTCTGCTCCCTATGTCTTAATTGGGACCCATGTGGATTGATACTTATTTTTCCAGTCTCAGTAGACTGTCTTGTCGCGGACGTAGTCGGCCAGCGCCTCAATGGGGATCCGTTCCTGCGCCATGGTGTCGCGGTCTCGGACCGTGACGCGGCGGTCCTCCAGGGAGTCAAAGTCAAAGGTGGCGCACAGCGGCGTGCCGATCTCGTCCTGTCGGCGGTAGCGCTTGCCGATGGAACCGGCATCGTCGAAATCCGCCATACAGGTCCTGGCCAGCGTCTCGTACACCGGGCGGGCCTCGTCCGTCAGCTTCCGCGACAGCGGCAGCACAGCGGCCTTGAAAGGGGCTAGCGCCGGGTGGAGGCGCAGCACAGTGCGCACGTCGTTCTTCTCCGCATCCACGACCTCCTCGTCGTAGGCGTCGATCAGAAACGCCAGCGCCACACGGTCGGCGCCGAGAGACGGCTCGATGACGTAGGGGATGTATTTTTCGTCCCGCTCCTGATCGAAGTATTCCATTGACTCGCCCGCGTGCGTCTGGTGCTGGGTGAGGTCGAAGTCGGTGCGATCGGCGATACCCCAGAGCTCGCCCCAACCAAACGGGAACAGGAACTCAAAATCGGTCGTAGCGGCCGAATAGTGCGATAGCTCGGCCTGTTCGTGGTCACGCAGACGCAGGTTTTCCTCCCGCAGACCGAGCCCCAGCAACCACTGCCGGCAGTAGTCCTTCCAGTAGACGAACCATTCGAGGTCCGTACCGGGCCGGCAGAAGAACTCCAGTTCCATCTGTTCGAATTCTCGCGTGCGAAATGTGAAGTTGCCGGGCGTTATCTCGTTGCGAAACGACTTGCCGATCTGCGCCACGCCGAAGGGAATCTTCCGGCGGGTGGCGCGCTGGATGTTCTTAAACTGCACAAAGATCCCCTGCGCGGTCTCGGGGCGCAGAAAGATCTCGTTCTTGGCATCCTCCGTCACGCCCTGAAATGTCTTAAACATCAGGTTGAAGGTGCGAATGTCGGTAAAATCGTGCGCGCCGCAATCCGGACAGGCGATGCCGTGGTCTCGGATATAGTCCGTCATACGGGCAAAGTCCCAGCCCGCAGGGTTTTCGCCGGCGTCTTCGATCAGCTTGTCCGCCCGGTGCCTGGTCTTGCAGGCTTTGCAGTCCATCAGCGGGTCGGAAAAGCCGCCCACATGGCCGGAGGCCACCCACACTTGGGGGTTCATCAAAATGGCGCTGTCGAGCCCCACGTTGTGCGGGGATTCCTGCACAAACTTCTTCCACCAGGCCCGTTTCACATTGTTTTTGAACTCCGCGCCCAGCGGTCCGTAGTCCCAAGTGTTGGCCAGCCCGCCGTAGATCTCGCTGCCGGGGAACACAAAACCGCGCCCCTTGCACAGCGACACGATTTTCTCCATCGTCTTCTCGGTATTTTGCATCCGCGCTTCCTCCGTCCAGCCCATTTTTGCGAGGGCCTGTCCCGCCCGGGGAACCCCCCGGACCCCACCCGCGGCCCCTTCGTTCTTTTTTATCCTACCAATGATCCGTTCCGTTTGCAAGGAATTTTTTTGCTTCGTCGCCGGCTGCGGCGCCGACTGGGGACCCGCGAACCCGGATGCGGACATTCTTTATCGCGGGAGATGTGGAAAATCTCTTTACAATTTCGACCATATTGTCAGTTATCTGACATTTCTCTCCATATGTTTCTTGTCTTTTCCAGAAAACGCCGGTATAGTGTAAGCAAGGAGTCATGTGCGCGTGTCAGTCGACTTTATGCTGGGAAGAGCCAACTGGCACTCCAGGCCGCCGCCAAAAAACCCGCGACGTCGGCCAGCAGCGCCGCGATGAGCGTATAGCGGCCGCGGACGACGCCCGCGGCGCCAAAGTAGACGCCCACCGCGTAAAACGTGGTTTCGCTGGAACCCAGCATCACGGCCGCCGTCCGACCGACCGGCGAATCGGCGCCGTATGTCCGCATCAGTTCGGCGCCCATGGCCAGCGCGCCGCCGCCGCTGAACGGGCGCAGGAGCACCAGCGGTGCGCAGGCCGCCGGAATGCCCGCTCGCCCCAGCCAGGGAGCCAACAGGCGCGTCGCCAGATCCAGCGCACCCGATGCGCGCAGCATGTGAATGCCGGTGAGCAGCATCACGAGCGTGGGCAAGATGCGTACGAGCACCCGCAAACCGTCGCCGGCACCGGCAGTCAGCGCGCCCGCCAGGTCCACACCCCGGTGCATGGCCCAGCCGCCCACACACAGTAAGATGAGCGGCACAGACAACGCAAACGCCGCGTTCATACCGGCCACACCCGGGCCATCAGCTTGGCCGACAGGACCCCCACAGCCACGGAGGCGGCGGAGCTGATCCAAACCGCCGGCAGGATGTCAAAGGGCGCCGCCGCGCCCGCTGCCGCGCGCACTCCGGCTACGGTGACTGGGATGAGCTGGAGCGACGCGGTGTTCAGCACCACCAGCATGCACAGGGCGTCTGAGGCCGCCTCCGTTCCGCCCGACAGCGCTCGCAGGCGCCGGGCGGCCGCAAGGCCCGGCGGCGTGGCCGCATTGCCAAGCCCGAGCAGGTTGGCCGACAGATTGGCCGAGAGTGCCTCCATGGCCTCTTCGTCGCCCCGCGCGGTGCGAAACAGCCTCTCAAGCGGTCGGCGCAACACCCGAGCCAGTACTCGGGCCAACCCGCTCCGGCGCATGACCTCCATGACGCCGCTCCAGAGGCATAGGACGCCGCCCATGGCCACGCAGAGCTCTACAGCCGCCGAGGCACCCTCCACCACCCCGCGGGACAACGCTTCCGTCCGGCCTGTGAGCAGGGCACACAGGACCGACGCCCCCACCATGCAAATCCACACCCAGGACAAGACCACAAAACGACCCCTCTTCCCGGCCGAAACGCCGGCCACTGCCAGTGTATGTCCGGGCCCGGGGCGATATGTCCGCCAGGTCTCTGCTGCGGCATGGCGCGAACGGCACGACGCGGTTTGCACCGGATTGCAAAAAAAGTGCGAAAATAGGTAAAATATCCAGTTCCGTTTTTTCCAATTTTGCGAAAAAAATTCCACGAAAGTAAATTTTTTTCCTGCCATTTTCATTCTTTTTTGGGATTTCTTTGAACCTTTCATGCATTTCGGCAGCTGGGAATCGTGTGCGGAAAAATTATCCATTCCCAGAAGCCCTTCTCGCACAAGGTTTCTCGGTTTTTCTTGCATTTTTTGTAAAATATTTGAATTTCTATATTTTTTCAGATTATTACTATATTTTCTTAGAAACATTTTTATCCATATTATTACAATGGCATTGACATTTTTATGAATTCTGCTATAATATGAAGTGTACAGAAGAATCCGGCATTCTTCTACCATTTTACGGAGGGACATGACGATGAAATCAACCGGTATCGTGAGGAAGGTAGATGAGCTCGGACGGATTGTCCTGCCCATCGAGCTGCGCCGCAACCTGAACATCGGGGAGAAAGACAGCTTGGAAATTTACGTGGAGGGCGCCTCCATCGTACTAAAGAAATATGAACCCTCCTGCATCTTCTGTGGAGAAGACCACAACACGGTGGACTACAAAGGCAAAGTGGTGTGTGCTGCCTGTATCAAGGGCCTCGAACAGCTCTGATTCGTCCGTTGAACACAAACAGCCCGGGACTGACGTCCCGGGCCTTTTTTCGCCTGTGCGGCGCTGCCTCAGAGATTCAAAGAGATGTTGTCGGTGCCGTTTCGCTCAAACTCTGCGATGTAGGCCGTGATCCGCTCGTTCAGTTCCTCCACGTCGTCCTGGTCCACCGACGCCTCCTGCATGTCGCGCCGCGCCAGCTCCTCGGCCAGGATCTCAAAAAACACCGTGTCTTCATAGTCCATGATGGCCTCGTGGATCCCGCCCTCCGCAAACGCGCGGGACGGAATGATGTTTTCTCCCATGTGCTCGTAGAGCGCCGTGAGGCCCTCCTTCTCACACAGTCCAAATACGAGACTCTCCACCTCGTCGTAGTCGACGATGCGATCTTCGCTGCGGGTGGAATTGAGGATCCAATTCCCGATATACACCATGTCCAACAGCCGTCTGAACTGTTTGGGGCTGAATTCCAATCGCATACCGTCCCTCCCTCGCAAGCATCCCGGCCCAAGTCAATACCCGATCCTGCATGTATGATATTATGCTCATTCGTCGTCTGTTTCGGGCGGCGCACCGGAGATCCTGTCGTACGGACGGGGGTTCCCGGGCGGTGTAAAGGGCTGTGTCCGGGGCGGGCCACTGGGCCGAGGCGTCCCACCGCCGGGCCGGGGCGCGTCATAACGCTTGTATCCGCCGGCACCGGCGCCGCTGCCGGCACGGTTGTCCGGCCGCCCGTAGCCGCCGCCTTGGCGGCCCTGGAAACCACTCTGCGGGGGCCGTCCGCCGCCCTGGGAGCGCCCCCCGCCGAACGGGGACCGCTCACCAAACTGAGGCCGCCCGCCGCCCTGACGGGGCCTGTCGCTGCGGAGCGGGCGCGGGCCCGCCGGCCGAACGCCTCCCCCCTCGCACACGATCACGACGCGGCGGTGCGGCTCCACGCCGATGGAACGGGTAGAGACGCCTTCCATGTCCTGCAGCGCCGCGTGGATGATGTGCCGCTCGTAGGAGTTCATGGGTTCGAGAGACAAGTTTTTCCGGTACTTAAGCGCCTTGGCAGCCATCTTCTTGGCCAACCGTTGCAGAGCTTCCACGCGCTTCGCCCGATAATTTTCCGCGTCGATCGTCACGCGGGCGGGGTGTTCATCACCCCGATTGACCGCATAATTGACAAGATGCTGAATGGCGTCCAGCGTGTCCCCCCTGTGCCCGATCAGAAACCCGAGGCCGGACCCGAGCAGTTCGATGTTCAGTGTGCCGTCCGCCGCCTCTACGATGCGGGCGGTTGCGGTTGACTGAAGCCGCGCCAGCAGTCCCGTCAAAAATTCCTCCGCCTTCGCGGCGCGGGAGCGCACGTAGGAAACCCGCACGCGCGCCAGCGCGCCGCCGATCCCCAAGAAGCCGGTCTTTGCCTTCTCCAGGACCTCCACCGTCACCTGATCCCGGTCGAGATGCAACTCGTCCAGGGCGGCCTGAATGGCCGCGTCGATTGTCTTGCCAGTTTTTTCCAGATATGCCTCCATATGTCTGACCAATCCTCTCTCGGCGGGCGGGCGATGGACAGGGGGTTTTGTCAATCGTCCGCCTCCGGCCCGCTGTTTTTCGGCTTGGGTTTGTTTTTGATTTTGTAGACGGTCTGCCCCGGTTTGCGCTTTTGCTTCTTTGCCTCTATGGCGGCAGCGCGGCGCTGGCGCTGCTCCTCCCGCATGGCCTCCTCGGCCGCCTTCCGGCGCGCCTCTAACGCGGCGCGCTCGGTGTCTTCCCGTTCGAAGATTTTGTTATAATACTTGGTAAGGAAGACGTCCTGGGCGATGCCAAAGACATTCTGGGCGATCCAGTAGATGCCGAGCAGCCCCGGGAAGCCGAAGCCAAACCAGACGGAGACCAGCGGCATCAGGAACATCGTCATCTTGACCTGGCTGCCCTGCATGGCCGGCTGTTTGGAGATCTTCTGCGCGATCCACATGGACAAGAAGGCCGTCGCGCCCGAGATGATGGGGATGAGAATCAGCCAAGACAGCTGCAACGACGGCTTGTCGGCCAAATTGAGGCCCAGGAAGCTGTAGTTGATGTCGATGAGCGGCAGCTCGGCGATGTCGGCGGGCAGCTGCCCCATGTGCTCTCCCAACCTGCTGGAGAGCATCAGTTCCCGGTATGGATCTGTCGCCGCCACATCGACGCCAAACCTGGCCAAAAACTGGCCGATTTTGTCTAGCTGCTCCGCCGTGAGACCCATCAGCTGCGTGAACGGCTGGCGGATAACGGTGTAGAGCGCCATGAAGATGGGAAACGGAAGCAGCGACCAGAGGCAGCCGCCCATCATCGAGACGCCCTCGTCCTGATAGAGTTTCTGCACGGCCATTTGGTATTTTTGTTTGTCGGCCCCGTATTGCTTTTCCAGCTCCTTGATCTTCGGCTGAAGACGCTGGGTCCGCATCATGGCCTTTTTGCCGCGGGCGGAGAAGTAGAGCAAAATGACTTTCGTCACAAATGCAAACAGAATAAGCGCCAACCCATAGGAGCCGGAGAATTCGTACAACACGCGCAGCAACCACGAAAAGGGCTGATAGATGAGCACATCGATAATTTGACCCAAAGCCGACAACCACCCATATTCAGTAAAGTTTGTGACCCGGAACGTTCCGCCCGGATCGGGCTCTTGGGATCCGCGCCGCCCGGCGCGGGCGCGGATCGGCGAAGCGCGCGGCCGCTGACCGGGCCGCGCTCAGGGGACGGGATCATACCCGCCGGCGTGAAAAGGATGACACTTCAAAACGCGGCGCAACGCAAGCCAAGCGCCGCGCGCCGCGCCGTACCGGGTGACGGCCTCCAGGGCGTACTCTGAACAGGTGGGCACAAACCGGCAGGCGGGCGGTCGCAACGGAGAGATGGATCTCCGGTAAAACCGGATGAGGGCCAACAGCACCCGCTTCATGGCGCCACCACGAGCCCGAGCCGCGCCATCAGGCGCAAGAGCTCCCGCTCCAACTCGGCGTAGGTGGCATCCCCGGCCCGGACGCGCGCCACCACCACGAGGTCGTGCCCTGGGCGGAAACGGCGCTCGCTCAGACGGTAGGCCTCTTTGATGCGGCGGCGCACCCGGTTGCGCCGCACCGCTTTGCCAAGTTTCGCCCCCACCGTGAGACCCAAGCGCGTCCGCGCCGATCGGTTGGGCCGCGCGTACAGCGCCAGCAGGGGGCCCGCCAGGGAACGGCCGCGCGCGTAGGTTCGCTTAAAGTCCCGGTTGAGACGCAACGGCTCTGTGTGGCGCATCTCAGGCCGAGAGGACGCGGCGGCCCTTGGCGCGGCGACTGGAAAGAATCTTCCGGCCGCTTCTCGTGGCCATGCGCTTTCTGAAGCCGTGTTCTTTGGCGCGCTGCCGCTTTTTGGGCTGATAGGTTCGGAGCAAATCGGACACCACCTTGTGAAGATCTCCGGCGCGCTGCCGCCGGGTCCTATAAACACTTGTATTATATATGAACGGCCGGAATTCTGTCAAGAAAAACCGCGCAAAGGGGCTGTGCCGGGCCGCACAAATATGTAGCTTGCCCGCTGGAGCCAACCTGAACCGATTGAGGTGATCGACGGCGACAATTTTTGGGGCGGGTTGTATCGATGAGCAGAATTCACAAAACATTCATGGGCGCTTCATGGTTCCTTAACAGATATTCATACTTTCGTAACACCTCTCGGATATACTGGGTTCGCTGGTGATCCACCGGACACGACAGGGCGGGGAGGGATGCATACCGGGCCGACGGGCGCCGGGCATATTACAAAACGGTCAATCGTTGCGCGCGGCGACATCTGGGGGACCGGCCAGTCCCCACAAAGGCGCCATCATCCCCTTCTGATGGAATTTACAAACCCCAAGGGTCCGCCCCTTGGGGTTTGACCATTTGCGATGTTCTGCGTATAGGCTGCGCACCCCCTGTACAGACTATCTATGATTACGGGAAAGGGGCTTGCCTATGCGCGTACCCAAAGGGATCCTATGTGCGGCGGCCGGCGCGGCGGCCGGGGTATGCACCGGGCTCTTCGGCGCCGGCGGCGGGCTGCTGCTGGCACCGCTGCTGCGCCGGTGGACCGGGCTGGCGGACAAGACGGCCATGACGACTTCTCTGGCCGTCATCACCCCGCTGTGCCTGCTTTCCGCACTCCTGTACGGGCTGCGCGGCGCACTGCCCTTCGCGGACGCGTGGCCCTGTCTGCTGGGCGGACTCGCCGGCGGCCTGTTGGCTGGGCCGTGCTTCCGGCGCCTGCCCGCCCCGCTGCTGCGGCGTGCGCTGGGGCTGCTCCTGCTGTATGGGGGGGTACGGTGTCTGCTCTCATGAACCCATTCATTGGCGCGCTGGTGGGGCTCGCGGCCGGGCTCCTCGCGGGGTGCGGCCTTGGCGGCGGCGCGCCGCTCATGCTTTATTTGTCGCTGACAGGGCTCCCACAGCAGGCCGTACAGGGCGCGGGCCTGCTGTGTTTCCTGCCCGCCGCCCTGACGGCGCTCTGGGGGCACATCCGGACCCGCGGCGTCGACTGGCCGACCGTCCCGCCCGCGGCGGCCGGCGGACTCGCGACCGCCGCCCTGGGCGCTTTTCTCGCGCAAAACATCGACGGCGTCTGGCTGCGCCGTCTGTTTGGTCTGCTGCTGCTCATCATGGGTCTGCGCGAACTTCTAACCCGCCCCGCCGACCCAACCACCTAAACACGCGCGGACGACGGGCTGGGCGGCCGTACGCCGCCCCTACAATCGCCCTCCGTCCCCCACTCGTCTCCCGTCTCCCGATTGTCAATTCGGCGCGGCGCGGCGCTAGCTCACTTCCACGCTGGCCTTTGTCGAGACGATGTTGATGTAGCTCTGCCCCCGGCCGAGGACAAGGGGCGCGCCGCCGTCTTTCAGCGTATAGACAAACGGGGCGTCGTGGGACGCCTTGGACCAAACGATGGACGTCATCCGGCCGCCGCAGGCGAAGAAACCCTCACCGGTGCCGGTCAGGCGGGTCGTCAGCCGCCCGGCACTGTCGCCCTTGACCTGGCTGACCGCGGCGCGCAGCACCAATACATTGACCACCGAGACCTGCGTTTCGTCCTGTCCGTCTATGTAAGGGGCGTCGTACTGTGTGCAGGCATATCGTTTTGTCTCCGGGTCATAGGTGAAAAGTCCTGTCTTGTAGGAGGAATACCGGACCGAGATCGACACGGCCGGCGCACCGGGAGCGGGCGTGCCGTCATCGGCGAAGCGAAGAGCCTCACGGTAGCCCTCCTCGTGGCGGATACGCACTTTCAGCGTCTGGAAGACGGACTCAATACGCGCCCCCGACGTGAAGGCGCTGTGTTCGAGTCCGGCGTTTTTGATGCGGTCCTTGTCGCGCCAGTAGAGCGATCCCTCGTAACCCCGCAGGCAGTCGAGCGCGGCCACGCCGCGCCTTTTGATCTCCGTGTACGCCTCCGGGCTGCCCCCGGCGTGCAGCAGGATGGCGTCGTGCCCCTGCGCGATGTCCAGGTAGTAGGCCCGCGTGCTGCGCACGGTGCCGATCTGCGGCACCTGGGAGGGATTCTGAAAGACCCCCACCATCCGGGTGATGCCACCCTCGGCCAGCGCCTCATAGATGATATCCGCCTGCGAGACGCCGAACATGGGCAGCGCCTTCTTCAAATTGTTGAGCATGACGGCCGCCGGCCGCCGGTCCTCGTAATCCGCCTCCATCGGCAGGCCCGTCAACGGATTGATCCCCTCCAGGCCCTCGTACGGATTCGGGGTCGGCGTCGGCGAAGGCGGCGGCGTGGAGGGCGGCGTCGGCGTCTCGATCATCTCGGGCGTGGGCGACGGCGCGGGCTCGGGTCCGGTCCCGGTCCCGCAGGCGCCGAACAACGCACCGGCCAACAGCACGCCACCCAAAAGCAGACCGGCGCGCCCGGCGCGACGCCAAACAACACCACGCGGACAGCGTGCAAATTTTCCCAATGAGCGTCCCTCCATCATCACAAAATACCGTTCGACATATAAACATATAGTAATATTTCGATAAGTTTATACTATATATTTTCTTTTTCGCGCCATTTTCCGGTCCTTTTTCATTTTCATTGTATCCCTCCCAGATCCGGGTGTCAATCCAAACGCGTCCCCGGTTGCCAGTGCGGGTTTCTCGTGATATGATAAAAGCCATATGCGTGATGCGCGCGAGAGGGGGCGGCGGTATGCCGGCCAAGAGGGAAACACCGGCCGGGCCGCCGGCGGGCCGCCGGCGGGAGAGCTGGGTGCGGCTCCTCCGTTACGGCGTGGTGGGAGGCCTCACCACGGCTGTCAACTGGGGGCTGTTCACACTGCTCTACACCGTCTGGCAGATGAACGAGAATCTGTCCAACGCCATTTCGGTGGTGTGCGCCGTGTGCTTCGCCTATCTCGCAAACAAGCATTTCGTGTTCCGCGCCCGGTGTGCCGATAAGCGCGCGCTGGCGCGCGAGGCTCTCTCTTTTTTTTCGGCGCGCGCGGCCACCATGCTCTTCGAGCTCGGCGGCGTCTTTGTCTTCGTGACCCTGATCGGCTGGACGAATCAAGCTTTCTGGGTCAAGGGCGTCATCAACGTGGTGGTGATTTTTCTAAATTACATCCTCTCCCAACGCCTCGTTTTCCAAAAACAGGCGCACCCGGCGGATAGCATGTGAAAAAAAACACAATCAGATCTTTTCAATCCCGTTTGGATGTGATATAGTAAATCTGATATGCAAATGTGAAGGAGGATTGCTTCGATGAGGAAAATCGCGTTCACAGAGACCGTTCTGCGCGATGCGGGCCAGTCGTTGATTGCCACCCGTCTCCCATATGAGAAGTTCGAACCCATTCTGGAGACGTTGGACCGGGCCGGCTATTATTCCCTGGAGTGTTGGGGCGGCGCCACGTTCGACACCTGCCTGCGTTATCTCCACGAGGACCCGTGGGAGCGGCTGCGCAACATCCGCAAGCGCGTCAAGAACACAAAACTGCAGATGCTGCTGCGCGGACAGAACCTGCTCGGCTACAAGCACTACCCCGACGATGTGGTGCGGACTTTTGTCGCGAAGTCCATCGAAAACGGCATCGACGTCATCCGCATCTTCGACGCGCTAAACGATCTGCGCAACCTGGACGTCAGCGTCAAAGAGACGATCAAGCGCAAGGGCGTCGCCCAGGTGGCCATCAGCTACACCACAAGCCCCGTGCACACGCTGGAGAACTATGTGGCGCTCATCAAGCAGATCGAGTCGATGGGCGCGTCCACGCTGTGCATCAAGGACATGGCCGGCGTGATGAGCCCGAAGGAGTGCTACGACCTCGTGAAGGCCATCAAAGAGAATTCCAAACTGCCGCTGCATGTGCACACCCACTCCACCACGGGGCTCGCTTTCATGACCTATCTGAAGGCGGTCGAGGCCGGGGCGGACGTCATCGACACGGCCATCTCCAGCTTCTCGGGCGGCACGTCCCAGCCGGCCACCGAGACCTTGGCTTACGCGCTGGCACAGCTCGGCTACGAGACGGGCCTCAAGACGGACGTGTTGAAAGAGATCAACGATTACTTTAGGCCGATCCGCGACGAATACATCCAGTCGGGTCTGATGGACGCGCTGGTCATGGGCACGGAGACCGACGCGCTCAACTACCAGATCCCGGGCGGCATGCTCTCGAACCTCGTCAGCCAGCTCAAAGCGCAAAACGCGCTGGACCGCTTCCAGGCCGTGCTGGAGGAAACGCCTAAGGTGCGGGAGGAGCTCGGCTACCCGCCGCTCGTCACACCAATGAGCCAGATGGTGGGCGTGCAGGCCGTGGCCAATGTACTCTCCGGCGAACGCTACCGGAACGTCTCGAAGGAAGTGCGCGCGTATCTGCGCGGGGAATACGGCGCGGCGCCCGGCTCGGTGAACCCGGAGGTGCTGAAAAAGGTGCTGGGCGACGAGGCCCCTATCACCGGCCGTTTTGCCGGCACCCTCGGCGAGGGCCTGGAGGCAGGCCGGAAGGAAGCCGGCGCGCTGGCTGCCTCCACCGAGGACGTGCTCTCTTACATTGTGTTTCCGCAGGTGGCGGAGCGCTTCTTCGCCTGGCGCGAGGAGCAGAAAACACGCCGGCTCCCCTACACAATCGTCAAGATATAAAAGGAGGAAGAGACACCATGTTGTTTCTCGCCGCCGCCCGAACCGCGGAGCAGCTCACCGAGATCTCTCTGTCCGAGGGACTCCTCATGTCCGTGCTCGGTATGGCTGTCGTGTTCGTGGCGCTGGTCGCCATCATGGCGCTGACAAAGCTGCAAAGCACCGTCATCCTATCGCTTCAGAACAAGCGCGGGCAGGCCGCCGTCCCCGCGCCGGCGGCCGTATCGGCTACCGCGCCGGTTCCCGGCCCAGGCCCCGGCACCGTGGCGCTCTTCGGTGTGGAAGATAAAATCGCGGCGATGATCATGGCCATTGTGGCCGATGAGATGAAAACGCCGCTGAATGAACTTCGCTTCATTTCTATCAAGGAAGTATAGGAGGGGAACGAGATGAAATACCGTGTGACACTGGGCGGAAAGACCTATGAAGTGGAAGTGGAAAAGGGAGAGGCCATCTTGGTCGATGTGGCAAACGCCGCCGCGCCGGCGCCTGTCGCGGCGCCCACACCGGCTCCGGTCGCCGCAGCGGCCCCTGCTCCAGCCGCCGTCGGCGCGGGCGAGGTGGTGGCTTCGCCGATGCCCGGCACGATCCTGTCCGTCAAGGTCGCGGCCGGTCAGGCCGTCAAGAAGGGCGCCGTGCTGGTCATTCTTGAGGCCATGAAGATGGAAAACGAGATCGTGGCGTCTCGGGACGCCTCCGTGGGGCAAGTGTTCGTGGCGCAAGGCGCTTCCGTCGACACCGGGACGCCGCTTCTCACGTTGGTATAGAGTGGGGTGAAAGAATGAATGTAGGGAAAGTCCTGCAAGATCTTTGGGAAACTTCCGGGTTCAACAACCTGTTTGTTCACTGGGAAAACGCCGCGATGGTGGTCATCGCGTGCGTCCTTTTGTATCTGGCGCTCGTCAAGGGCTTCGAGCCGCTGCTGCTTGTAGGCATCGCCTTCGGCATGCTGCTGACCAACCTGCCGCTGGGCGGACTCATGCACATGGAATTTTACCAAGACAAAGTCATCGATTACGGGCGCGTCCTGCACGACGGAGGTCTTCTCGACATCCTCTATCTGGGCGTCAAGCTTGGGGTTTACCCCTGTCTCATCTTCCTCGGCATCGGAGCCATGACGGACTTCGGCCCACTGATCTCCCGCCCGTCCTCGCTGCTGTTGGGCGCGGCGGCGCAGCTCGGTATCTACTGCGCTTTCATATTGTCGTCCCTGCTCGGGTTTACCCCGCAGGAGGCGGCCTCGATCGGTATCATCGGAGGGGCCGACGGGCCGACGGCCATCTTCCTGACCTCACGTCTGGCCTCCCACCTGCTCGGGCCCATCGCGGTGGCCGCGTATTCGTACATGGCGCTCATCCCGCTCATTCAGCCGCCCATCATGCGGGCGCTGACGACGCCCAAAGAGCGTGAGACCAAGATGGAACAGGTGCGCGCCGTCAGCAAGACCGAAAAGATCATCTTCCCCATCGTCGTGACTCTCTTCTCTGTGCTGCTGCTGCCGTCGGTCGCGCCTCTCATCGGTATGCTGATGCTGGGCAATCTCTTCCGGGAGTGCGGCGTGGTGGAGCGTCTCTCCGACACGGCGCAAAACGCGCTCATCAACATCGTCACGATCTTTCTCAGCGTCACCGTGGGCGCCACAAGCGTGGGCTGGCTGATCAACGGCGACGGCGTCAGTGTGGGCTTCCTCAGCCTCAATACGATCAAGATCATCGCACTCGGGCTGTTCGCCTTCGGCTTCTCGACAGTGGGCGGCACCCTGTTTGGGAAGCTCATGTACAAACTCTCCGGCGGCAAGGTGAACCCGCTGATCGGCTCGGCCGGCGTCTCGGCCGTGCCAATGGCGGCGCGCGTCTCGCAAAAGCTCGGTCAGGAGGCGAACCCCTCCAACTTCCTGCTGATGCACGCGATGGGCCCCAACGTGGCCGGCGTCATCGGCTCGGCCGTGGCCGCCGGGTTCCTGCTCAGCGTCTTCGGCTGAGCGGCGCGACTTAACGCCAATCGAGTGGAGGGAGTGAATAGCTCCCGTCCTCTCACACCACCGTACGTACCGTTCGGTATACGGCGGTTCGGCAACGCTCGTGCACCGCCTCGTACTTCTTGGACACGTCCGCGTATCCACGGAGTGCGAGGCGGTCGTTCGTAATGGTCGTGGTGAGTATCCAGCTGCCGGCTATCCCGCACAAACCTACTGGGCCTCCGTCCTTTTGGCGCTTCCCACATGGTCTGCTGCAAATTGCGCATCCCACCCTTGATTTTCTCCTTTTTGTTTCGTATAATGAAGGTGAAATCTTTGCGCGAGGGACAGACGTTCGCCTCACTGATGTTGGAGGATTGACGCATGACTCTGTATCACGGCAGCAATATGGCGGTTGAAAAGCCTCAGCTTGCGCCGCAAAACCGCTTCTTGGATTTTGGCAAGGGCTTCTATAACAACCGAGAATAAAATGCAGGCGCTTTCTTTTGCAGATACAGGGGACTATATCATTCGGAGGGCGGTAAATTATGGATAACTTCAATGATTATGCGCAGCAAAAGCCAGTACGCACCTTTAGCAGTTTGCGGCGATATACCGTCGCAGCGTGGCTTGCGTTGTTCGGAGCCTTGTCAACCCTCGGGCAATATGCTCAATTAGAGTATCAGGTTTCGCAACTTGCTTCTCAATATGCAAACCTTAGATTCTCGCTCCTGCTAATCGCCCAAATTCAGCTTGGTATGGCGTTCTTGACATTTATCCTACGCTTGGCTTTGCTGCGTAGGCAAAAGCTCTATTATGGAATAACGGTTGTCGGTATCTTTGCGCTGAATGTTCTGCTCACGATAATTTTGTATGCAATCATGGGTCATTATGTTGCGTTCGAGATCGCAGATACTATTGGCATGGTTGGGGGCTTTGTTGTTTTAAGCCTTGGCGGAGTCTTCTGGTTGATTTTCCTCAATCCGTACAGATTGATGAAAAGCTACCCTGATGTAACTGCGTCAACTGACTATGTACCGGCATCGACGTTGTCGAGCATTCAATGTCCGAACTGTGGCAGAAAGCTTACATTCGATTCTGCGTTCTGTGATGATTGCGGAAGTCCACTTGCATCAAACAGGCGGCCCGAGGCCGGCGGAGATTGATGAATTCGTGTATGACGAGACCTGACACTATGCTAGTAGGCTGTGTCACCTAAATGTTTACCAAGCGTCAGTCTTTTTCCCGCCAGACAGCGTTGGCGGAACCCGCTGATACACTCCAGTATCAGCGGAACCCGCCGCCTCGCCTGACGAAAAAAATCCTCGCCGCTTGCTGACAACCTTTAGATGACACAGCCTACTAGAAGAGGAGATATTCGAATGAGTATCCCGACAGATATAAAAATACTGTTGTCCGGCAATGTCGTCGAATGGGCGCGGATCGAATTTAAAAAAACATGGGATGCCGCCGCGTCTTTGAAAACCATCTGTGCTTTTGCCAATGACATTGACAACTGGAGCGGTGGATACATTGTGATCGGCGTGGAGGAAAAAGACGGCCGGCCAGTTTTCCCGTTGCAGGGGATCCCGGCGAACCAGTTGGACAGTCTTCAGAAAGATATGTTGAATAAATGTAAGCTCATTCAGCCCGAGTATCTCCCCATTGTGGAGGCGGTAGATTACCAAGACAAGAAGTTTTTTGTTGTGTGGGCGCCGGGTGGGAATTCCCGCCCATATTCGTGCCCAATAACAATGGCAAAGGACAATAAGCAACGTGCTTATTATATCCGGAAGATGTCCAGTACAGTTGTGCCTTCCGACGATGAGCTCAGAGATTTATTTTCGCTTTCCAACAAGATTCCTTTTGATGATCGCATCAATCATACGGCTGAAATCGATGACCTGAACATCTCTTTAATCCGCAATTATCTGAAAGAAACCGGCAGTTCCTTGTATCAGTATTCAGAAACGATGGATCTTTTGGACTTATGCAAGAGTATGAATATCGTCGATACGCTGCCAGAGTATACAAAACCTAAAAATGTGGGGCTTATGTTCTTCAGCCTTGAGCCGGACAAATTCTTCCCCTATGCGCAGATAGACGTGGTGGAGTTTCCGGAGGACCTTGGCGGTAACAAAATCATTGAAAAAATCTTTAAAGGACCTTTGCATATCCAACTGCGGGAAGCGCTCATACACATCCGGAACATCATCATTCAGGAGCAGATCATCAAACTGTCAGGCGTCGCTGAAGCGCGCAGGTTCTTCAACTACCCGTATGCGGCCATCGAAGAATCTCTTGCCAATGCCGTCTATCACAAGGGCTATGATGAGCGCGAACCCATTGAAGCTCGCGTTCTGCCGGATCGCATAGAGATCGTCAGTCATCCTGGCGCTGATCGTTCCGTCAGCATTGAGGGCCTAAAGAATTTCAAGGTGTTCAGCCGACGCTACCGCAACCGCCGTATCGGCGAGTTTCTGAAGGAACTGCACCTCACTGAAGGCCGCAATACTGGTTTTAGAAAAATCATCGATGCTTTGGAACACAATGGATCTCCGCTTCCTATTTTTGAAACGGAT
The DNA here is from genome assembly GCA_031265355.1 of Oscillospiraceae bacterium. NCBI lineage: Bacteria > Bacillati > Bacillota > Clostridia > Eubacteriales > Oscillospiraceae > Oscillospiraceae bacterium. The sequence continues at coordinate 37,164 of JAISCT010000042.1, forward strand.
GAAGACCGGCTTTCCTTTGCTGTGACCATCTATAAACATCCTGAATTCTAAGGGTCTGTCGAAAAACAACCTGTACATCTGACTTGCCCTTTTGCGCCCCGGCCGCGTTGCCGGAACCCTTGAATACTACAAGTATTCGCGGAGCCCGGCGCCTTGCCGGGACACAAAATTGCTGCGCCAACTGCACACTTTATTTTCCGACAGACCCTGAGCTGATATCGTTAAGAATGACGCATTAAAACACAAAGGCACGGGCTTTCACCCGTGCCTTTGTGTTACCCATTCCCAGGATATGCTGGCGAAAAGAGAAGGGAGATACTACTCGAAAGAAATCACATCTGTCAGCGGCAGGTTGTTGGCGTCCCAGAAGAACACCTGCAGCGTCATGCCGGTCGTATCCGCGGGGATGTCGACAGTGTACAGGCCGCTCCTGACGTCCGGATACCGCGCTATAGAGACAAGGCGGCCGGCGTTGTCGTACAGGGCTGCCAAGGCGTTGAGTGAGCCACTCGGGGGCAGCAGCGACCGGTTGACCAGGAGCTCCAACTCCAACTTCTTCCCCGTGGCTTCGCTCAAACTGCCGGCCTTGAAATCGACCGTGACGAGCTCGTCCGGCATTTCGACAAATTCAAACCAGTCGATCCAGACGTCCGTCCCCGGCATAAAGTAGAAGTCGATGTCTCTCAGGCCGGTTTCTTTTCCGATGGGATACTCCCAAATCGCGTAGTCCGTGTTTCCCGCCGCCCCGATCTGAATCGTGGTGCTGCTGTCCGGGCCTGTGTTCACACGCACGTCCCTGGTGCCGTCGCCTTTTCCGTACACACGCAGTATGAGATCCTTACCTTTCTGCCCAAAATCCAGTCCTTTGTATATGAACGACACATTGTTTGGGTCGGTCACGTGGACAGCCGTCTTCATACCGCCGGCGCTGTCCGCATCACTGCGGACAGCGTATCCATCGTCCGAAGAGTCGAAATCCTCAGCTTGGATCACCTGATACGCGCCTATAGATTCCGGCCGTGTCTCGATAAACTGCACGGATTCCAATGTGAAGACGCCGTCCGGGTAGGTGAAATACAAATGTCGCGCCCTTTTTATGGCCGTTCCGTATAAGTTGAACACTTTCCCCAGCGTCTCGCCGCTCGTATCCGGGAAATCGAACGACGTGAGAACCGCTCCGGCCGCGGATCCATCCCGGATCTCCACTCTTGCCGTCGCATTTTTCGCAGCGCCGGTGATCACAACTTTCTTTGCGCCAATGTCGCCGAATGTAAAGCCGTGATAACCCACAAAACCTGCGATTTTGAAATCCGCCCCGGCCGCCGAATTTATGATATATGGGTCCCTCTCTGTCTTCGGATTTTCTGTAAACTGCCAGCCGTAGAAATGCATGCTGCCGCTGGTAAACATGAAGCATATATCTTGTATCCCTGTCAGATTCCTCAATGCACTGGCATCCGCCGGAATGAATGTCTGCGCCGTGTAATCGAAGCCCCACGCGTCCGCGTTCTTTTCAAAACGGACCGTGCCGAGATGCGGACCGCTGCGCGAACCCAAGTGGACCTCCGCTTCCGCCGCATTGCCGCCGGCATTGGCGTTGACACCGTAAAAAATCAGATTGTCGCTGCCCCAAGGTCCAAAGTCAATATTTTTATAAAGTACCCAACTGCGGTTTCCTCTGTTGTTGACCAGTTGGTCGCCCGCAGGGCCCACCAGGGCCAGATTGTTCGCTCCGTCACTGTCATTGCTTCTGCCGCCGTCAAAGTTTCTGGCCTTCACCAACTGGTAAGGATTGACGATGTTCTCCGGTTCCACAAATCCTACGGATTTAAACGACATGGTCGTCCGTACGGGAGAACTGATCCACCCATTTGTGGCCGAAGCAACGACGGCAAATGTACCATTCCTGAGGGCTGTTACCGTCGCTATGCCCGTTTCTGCGTCATAACTGATCGATGCGTTTGGCGACGTTTGACCAAAGTTTTCCGTCGCACCAATTGTCAACGCAACCTCGGTCGTCACACTGGGCGGCCACACCACCGCCCTGACGGTCGCCGTATTTGCGACGGCGGACAGGTTCTGGGACCCGGAAAGCAATTCAATGGAAATGCTTGTTATCGGCGTCATGTCGGGATTTTGCCCGGAAATTGTGATATCCGCCTCGCCATAGACGCCCGATCCGTCCGCCGCCGCCGCTCTCACCGTCACAACGCCGTCGTAAAGCGGACGCAGAACGCCGGCCGCGTTGATTGCCGCCAAAACCGGCCCTTGCGCATCTGTCTTGTTATACACGGACCAGACCACGCCTTTGGACGTGGCGCCGCCCGGCACAACGGCTGCCGACATCTGCAACGGGCGGGACTTTGCCGTTATGGCCGCGGCGTTGCCCGCGCCTGTCACCGCGATATCCGTCACAGGCACAAGCGCGGTCTGATTGCTGAGCGTGATGTCAATGAAATCAGATTTGCCGCTGCCGTCCAATGCCTTCGCGGTCACTCTGACCACACCGTCTTTCAGCGCCTTCAAAACGCCGCTTTTGCTGATGACGGCTCTATCTGTGGCCGAGCCGTCCGTGTTTGTCACGGCATAGGAAACTTGTTCAAAGTCCGCGTCCGCCGGCGATACGGCGGCCACTGTCTTCAGTTTGCCCCCGGCTGTATGGATCGCCGTCGAGCCGTCGATCGTCGACAATGCGACGCCGGTCACCTCTTGTTTTCGCACGGTGTTTACTGTGACGCTTTTGGATTCGAGCCCGTTGGACACGGCCGTGATCGTGATCGGGCCCCCAGTGCCGTCGGATTTGACAATCGCGATGAGTTTGCCGGAAAACGCCCTGCGGGCCGGCGCGCCGAACGCATCGAAATCGTTCGAGTTGCCGTTGTCTGCGGCCACAAAGGTGCCGGCGCCCGTGACTTTGAACTCGACGTAATTGTTCGCGTTGGCAACAAATACGCCGTCCTTGTCGAGTATGCTTGTCTCAACAAACACGAGGTCTTTACCATCGGCATTTATTGTCTCCTTGTCAGGCTTCAAGTCGATTTTTGCGGGGACGTCAAAGGTCTCAATTCTGTCTGTCGCAATGACGTCGCCATCCTTATCATATGCCTTTGCTTCCACGACGCCGTCTTCATAGGGCACGACCCACCTGTAATTCAGCGTCTCATCTTTCAGCAGATCTATGTACTGTCTGCCCAGAGATTGGCCATTCAGAAACAATTCCACACTGTGCGCGTTGCTATACGCCCAAATAGGCACCCCATCCTGAGAGTCTATGCCGTTGTAAGAAATGGTTGATACCGGGGCCCAATACGGCAGCAAGTGCAAAACCGGTTTGTCCGTCCAAATGCTTTGATAGAAATAGTAGATGTCCTTCGGCAGTCCGGCCGTGTCCACGATACCAAAATAAGAGTTTTTTGCATTGGTATTGCTGGAGGTACCGCCATACGGCGACGGCTCGCCGAGATAATCAAAACCTGTCCAGACAAACTCGCCCATGTTAAACGAATAATCTCTGACCGATTTGTGCGCGTCCGCGGCGGTTTTTGTGTATATCCCATTGGCGGAACTTTGGATATGGTTGTCGTAACCGGATGCCTGATTTCTCATGTTGCCCGTGGTGCTGAAGGTGGCGGTATCCGGCAGCATGTATATCCCGCGGCTGCGTACTGCCGAGGATGTTTCTCCGCCGAAAATCGGCATATCCGGGTATTTGTCATGCCACTTTGTGAAATTCACGCCACGTATGTTGATATCCAGGTAGTTGTAGCCGAAGACATCAAAGACTTCCCCGCCGATTTGCATCGGCCTGCCGCTTGCATCTTCCGGAGCGTTCGTCGAATACGTCGTATACGCACTTTTCCTCGGGTCGGACGCGCGTACAAGATCATGCAATCTGGTGGCTCTCGCTATGGCGCCGCTGTCTGTGTGGGCGCCGCCCACCTCATTGCCCAAACTCCACATGATGACGCTTGGATGGTTGCGGTCGTGCCTGACCCAACTTCTCACATCAAGAGCGCTCCAATTGTTGAAAAATCGTGCGTAGTCATATGTATTTTTTTGTGAGCTCCAGCAATCGAAGGCCTCGGTAACGACCATCAACCCAATCCTGTCGCATATTTCCAAAAGCTCGGGCGTCGGCGGATTGTGGGCCGTTCTGATGGCGTTGACGCCCATTTCCTGCATGATCTCCAGTTGCCGCTCCACCGCGCGGTAATTGACGGCCGCTCCCAGAGCACCCAGGTCGTGGTGCATGCAGACGCCTTGGAGCGTGACGCGTCTGCCGTTTAAGAAAAAGCCGTCTTTGGGTGTGGCCAAGATCGTGCGAAATCCGAATTTTGTAATGTATTCGTCATAGGCGCCGCCGCTCGAAACTGTCGTCTTCATTGTGTAAAGATTTGGGCTCTCGATGTCCCACAATTTCGGGGTGTCGACGAAAAGGTTCTGTTGTACTGTCTCCGTCGCGCCGGCCGCCATAGAAGCAATGGAAGTCGAGTCCGCGGCAATTTGGACTCCGCTCGGATCGTACAATGCCTGGGTAACACTAACGCTTGAGACCGCCGCCGCCGATGTGTTGACGACTTCGGTGTCCATCGTCACATGGCCGCCCGCCCCGTCCGTCGTAATATATGTGCCGTCAGGCGCGACATGCACGGGATCTGTCTTGATCATCCACACATTGCGGTAAATGCCGGCACCCGAGTACCATCTGGAATTTGCATTCTGAAACCAGCACCGGACCGCGATGACGTTCGGTGTATTGCCGTAATTGAGAGAATCCGTTATGTCCAAATGAAACACCGTGTACCCGTACGCCCATGTTCTGGCTGTGTCGGCGGCGTTCAGCGTCAGCATCTGCCCGTTGATGTACACGTTGACATCCATATAGACGCCGTCGAAACGGAGGGTGACGTTCTTCCCCTCATCCTCCGGCGGCAGATAAAACGTCTTGCGGTACCAGCCGTATCCGTTTGCGTACATGGCGCTGACGTTGTTTGCGGCGCTCGCGCCGAACTGGTGTATCTGCCAGTCGTGGGGCAGTTCTACATCCGCCCATCCGGAGTCGTCGTAGTCGACTCCTTGGGCATTCGCGTTCGTCGTTGAAACATAAAACTTCCAGTCACTGTTGAACAGCTCGCTGCGCGCACCGCCGATGACGGCGTCGCGGACCCTGGCGTCTGTTTCGGACAGCGCAAAGGCCGGAGCGGCTTGCCACAACATCATGCACACAACCAAGAACGAAACCACGGCCTTGCCATACTTTCTATGCATACTATCCACTCTCCTAAGCTCATCTGATTCGATTTTGCCTTCTCTCAGCATCCTGACACCTGTACCCTTTATGCGCCGGTACAGAGGCCCGGCGGCGGTCCGCCTTGTCTGTAACCGGTGTGGTGTAATAAGCGGAGAACGCCCAAGACGAAACCGTCTGCACAAACGATCCCACCGGCGGCCGCTCTCCCTGCACACAAAACGACCGCCCACTCCCGGACTCTCTCCGCCACCCCGCACAAACCCGCTGAGCCGCAGTCCTTTCAGCGTTTCTCGCGTGGCCTGCTATGCTATACGTTTTTGAAACTGTCGTTTCTGAAGATTTGACCTCTCTGATTCGGTCGAAATACACAAAAAATATTACATCAAGCGCTTGACTTTACGAATTACATGCAATACAATGATAATATCAGCGTCTATGATACACTCTTGAAAAGGTATACCTTATCAAAAATATCAAAAAATGTTGTTTTCTCTCACTTTTAAGCAAAAATACTTCTGCGCAAAAAGTTTAAAAACACAGAGAAACGCCGGGCTGCCGCTTTGGCAGCCCGGCGTCTCTCTGTCTGTCGGGAGGCAGCCTGCTCAGCGTGAGCCGCAGGCTGCCGCGCAGTTTTTACTGGTAGACGCGCACATAGTCGACATACATGTTCCCGACGGATGTGCTGGCCGGCGTGCGGTTCCCGTCGAAGGTGCCGCCGACGGCGAGGTTGAGGATCAGGTAGAACGACTGATCCAGCGGCTTCGGCTGCTGTACCCGCGCGCCGCTTTGCGTCGTGTACCATGTGTTGATCTCCTGATAGCGGATACCGTCCACAAAATACTCTACGCGGTCCGGATACCACTCGATCGCGTAGGTGTGCCAGTCTCCGACGCTGAACCCCGGGATGACCGTGTCGACCGGGATGTTTGTATCGACCGTATCCGCGGCGCCCGCGCGCAAGGTCGTGTAGCGGTTGCGCCCCGCGCTCATGTTACCGGACGCCGCCCATGGCCCGCCGTAGTGAAGCGCGCTGCTGATGGTGCCGCTCTGGCGACTCTTGTTCTCTAAGATGTCAACCTCACCGGACGTCGCCCACCCGCCGTAAACACTGTCGTTGGGCATCATCCAGAACGCCGGCCAGAACCCTTGGTCGTTCGCGGGGAGCTTGACGCGGGCTTCGATCCGTCCATATTTCACCGTGAAGAGATCTTGGGTCGTGAGCTTGCTGGAAGCCCATGTGCCCCGCGGCAAGCCCGTCTCACGGACAGCCTGAATCCTGAGCGCGGAATTGTCTTCCGAACCGATAAGCCCCGCGTCGGTTTTGTTGATCTCCGCGTTCTCCGGCCTGTAGTAAGACGCTTGGTTGTTGCCGCCGCCGTTGTCGTCAGGCGGGACGACCCACTTCGCCGCATCGATGCCCGTACCGCTGAACTCGTCGCTCCAGACAAGACTGACCGCGACCGGCTCGACCGCGTCGCACACCGGTACGTACGGCGACGCAGCATCCCACAAGAACGCCTTCACAATGGCCGCCTCGGCGGGGATACTGGCCTCTACGGACGCGCTTTTGAATGTGGCCGAGTCCAACCCAAACACATCGGCCGGAACCTGCTGCGTCAGCCGCAGCGGCTTCTCGTCCGGCACGGCGAGGACACCCGATTCGGCGGCGCTCAGAAGCTGTCCGCCGGCTTTGTACGAAATCAGGATCAGCCGGACGCTGTCCGATCGAATCGTCTCGTCGCTGAGATACACTGTCGCCGTTGCTTTCGCGCCGTCCCTGTCCACCCGCAAGACGTGCGACCAGTTCGCCACAAGCGCCGCATTGGCGGTGACGACCGTATCGGCGCTGTAGAACATCGGCATCAGGCAGGTGTTTCCAGGTGAAACCGTCGTTTTGCCATCATACGTGGCCCAGCCGTTGAAGACAAACCCCGGACGGCTCGGCGGCACGGGCAGGGCGCCGATTGCGGCGCCGGGCGCGACCTCTCTGTCGGGCGGATTGGCCGGCGCGCCCAGATAGTTGTGGTCGAACGTCACGGTGTAATCGCTCGGTTCGGGATCCACGACCCCGTGCTCCAATATGACCATTCTGAACTTTCCGGTATCTCCAACACTGCCCGCTACTGTGGAGAGACTGCCGTTTGCGGCCACATCCACATACTGGACGCCGTCAAACGAATTCGTCCTTTTGATCTTTACCGTGTTGTCATCTTGAATCTCAAATTGAAGAGCTTCCCACCCATCGGCGGCGACTTCCATCTCGCCGACACGCGGTCTGACCTTCCTGTCTCCGTAAGCCGCGCCTTCCAGGCTGACGTACAAGCCGTTTTTCGCTTTCAGGAGGACACTTTCAAACCGATAGGATACCTCCAGTTTGGCGTAATCGCTGACCTCGTCGAGATTGGCGGTCATCGTCAGCTGGCCATTGTCGACGGGCGGTCCAAATGTGCCGGGATCCGCGCCGACAATCTTTTCATTTCTCACCGCAATCAGGCAAATGATGTCGCCCGTTTGAGGCAATGGCATCTCTTGACCGATCACCCGAATCAGACCTCTTACGTCGGATTCAACGCCGTCGATTGTCACAACGATATCGTACATGCCCGCCGCAAGCATATCCGCCGCGACCGGTATCGTCACCGTGGCGCCGGTCTCTCCGGGCACGCTTGTAAACGAGCCCTCAAACCCTTTGACGCCTACTCGCACCTGCACGTCTTCAAGATACCTGCCGGCCACCGTCACTGTGAGATTCACCGCGACACCCTCGTTGATCTGTGACGGGGATGCTTCCACACTGGTGATCATAGGCACGGGCTCAACCGAACCAAGCGAAACCAATTGAAACTTTCCGGTGTCGCCGACGCTGTTTTGTACCGTCGAGAGGTTGCCGTTCGCAGCCACATTGACATACCATGTGCCGTCCGTACCAATCCGCTTGATTTTTACGGTGCCGTCGTCTTGGTCTTCAAAGATGAGGGCTTCCCAGCCCGTGGCCGACGGCGCGGCCGGCACAGCGGTTCTCGGCCTGACCATTTGGCCCCCGTAAGTGGAGCCTTCCATCGTAATGAGATAACCGTTCATCATCTGAAGATGAACCCTATCCTGAACCACGCGGAGGATTTCAAATTGGGCGTACCCGTTGGGCTCGTCGAGATTGGCCACCATCGTAGTCATGCTTCCGGGGCTGTTGAACGTAGCGGCGTCCGCGCCGACGATCTGATTGTTTCTCGCGGCGACAAGATAAAAGTACTGTTTTTCTAGGTCCACTCTGAGCGAAGCTTTTGTATTGGATTCGACTCCGTTCAGTGTCATGACCACATCGTATGTGCCGATCGGGAGCAGATCTTTTGTGACATGCAGATAAACCGTCGCGCCGGCGCCGCCTGGAATGCTGACAAACGTTTCCGGGTAGCCCTTGATACCCGCCGTGACGTTCGTGCCTTCAAGGTTTTTGCCCGTCACGGTCACCTTGACGTCCGCCTCTTTGCCTACCGTGATCTGCATCGGAGATACTTCGATGGCCGTAAGCCTGGGCTCGGGGCTTATCTCTTCCGCAAAGGCAAAGGTGCGCACAACTGTGCCCATGACCGTCCTGATGTTCGCTTCCAGGGCGTCGCGCGAAACCTGATTGATAGAAGCGTCGTTGTCATCCATTTTGACGTTGCACCCGGCGGCGATCTGGGCGGCCGATGTGGCTCTGCCGTTCCACCAGTCGGTCATGACCATGCCTTTGAAGCCCCACTCGTTCCTCAAGATGTTGGTCAGCAAATCGTAAGACGCCTCGGTGCGAGTGCCGTTTAAGTAGTTGTACGAGGTCATGACGCAGCCGGGATCGGCCTCTTTCACCGCGATCTCAAAGCCCTTGAGATAGAGCTCGCGAAGGGCGCGCTCGGACACTTGTGAGTTTGTATTGTAGCGATTGGTCTCTTGATTGTTGGCGGCGAAGTGTTTGACGGTCACCAAGCCGCCTCTGCCCTGTACGCCCCTCGTGACGGCTGCCGCGCTCTTGCCCGATACCAACGGGTCTTCCGAATAATATTCGAAGTTGCGGCCGTTGCGCGGGTTGCGGTGAATGTTCATACCGGGCGCGAGCCATATGTCGACCTTGTTCAGTTCCATCTCGGCGCCGACCGCGGCGCCGACCTCTTCCATCAGCTTCTCGTTCCACGTGCAGGCCAGCAGCGTTCCTATTGGGAAACTGGTGGCGACCACGGTTCGGCTGCCAATCACGCCGATCCTCAGGCCGGCAGGGCCGTCGGCCGTGTTCACTTCCGGAATGCCGTACTTAGCCAATTTCCCGATGGCCCCGGTCCCGTTCGGGAGGATAGAACTGCCCTGATGCCTGCTCATCACACGCAATTCAGCGTCTGTCATCTGTGCCACAAAATCGTATATGTACCCCGGTTGACGATAGACGTCCTCAAGCAGAATCGTGCCGCCGCCCGTCCATGGCACCGGCGTAACAGGCGCCGCGGAGCCCGGATTGGGGCTCGGGACGCCGGGCGTCGGAGCGCCGTCCGCCGGCGTCCAATTGGTCGACTGATACGTACCGCTGACCGGATCGACAAGGCGGTTAAACGCGGTTGGCGGCGTCAGCCGCTTAGACAGCTGTTCCGTCACGCGAAGAGCGGTCTGTGTGTACAGGCCGGCCGCGGCGCTCTTTGTCGCGTTCTTGATGGAATTGCCAATGTAGATGTTGTAATCGCCGGCTTCCAACACATAGGCCGATATGACGCCGGTCTTGCCGACGTCGTCGTAAGATGCCATGCTGCGGATGGGGAACCGCATTTGGACGGTTTCATCTTCTCCCACCCCCAGCAGGGACGTCTTCGCAAAAGCCGCCAGTGTAAACGCGGGTTTGTTCAGTGCGCCCGCGGGCGCGGAATAATAGACTTGCAGCACCTCTTTGCCGGGATACGGGCCGTTGTTCGTCACTTTTGCCGTGGCGACCAGTTCGTCGCCCTCCACTGCGACGGCTTTGTCCGTGATCGCAAACGTGGAATAGGACAGCCCGTAGCCGAATTCATATTTTACCTTTTCATAGTTGGGAAAAGCCGTCGCGAAGTAGCGGTAGCCGACATATATATCGTCGGTATATTGGGGGTTTGTCTGCGCAAAGGTCGCGGACGACGGGTAGTCGCCGAGGCTGCGGGCGAAGGTGTCCACCAACTTGCCCGACGGGTTGACCGCGCCGCAAAGCACGTCAGCCAAGGCGTTGCCGCCCTCCATGCCCGGGTACCAAGCGGCCAGCACCGCGCTGACGTGCTCATACGCCTCCACCCATGCCATGTCGATCGCGTTGCCCGCATTCATGACCACGACCACATTGTCAAAGGCGGCGTTCACCCGCTGCATCATCGTGGTCTCATCTGCGGAGAGCAAGTACCCGCCGGCGCCGGCGCTCAGATCGGAAGCCTCGGCGGTCCAGCGGCGGATGACCACGATCGCGATATCATTGGTCTGCGCGGCCGCGTTTACCGTGGCGGCGCTCGGATTGACGCCGCCGTCTGTGATCGACTCCAGCTTGCCTTCGTTTTTTCTGTTGTTCAGCCCTGTCAAGAGATCCACGACGTAAGGCGCCGTGACCTCACCGGAACCGCCGCCGTATGTGATAAAACCGTCTTTCCCGAAGCCGTCGGCGGGATAAGAGCTGCCATTCATGTGCCGTGAATGCCCAAACACGGCGACTTTGGCGGCAGGCCCAAGCGGGAGAACCCCCTTGTTTTCCAGAAGGACTATGCCTTCCGAGGCTGCCAAGCGTGATACGTTGGCGTTGTCAGGGACAGCGGTGGCCGATACGGTCGTAGGAAAACCCGCCATGACACTTGAGAGCAGCGTGAGCACCAACACCAGTGAGATTCCCTTTCGCTTCATTCACAATACACCCCTTTTTCGATTTTACACTCTTTTTCGATTGGCAACGCCTTTATCGGAAGCCGCACAAAGGCATGGTTCACGTACCAAAAGCCTCGCTCGACGGCGCGCTCACTTTTATTATAGCGCTCGCTATGGGCGAATTCACCATATTATCTTCTAAAATGGTCTGCAATATTATTGTTTGTCTGCCTAAAACCCGCACAAAGGGATCAAACGGTAAAACCCTGTCAAAAACTTTGTGTCTGGGCCGCCATGCCTTTTGGTTCCATGAAAATGTCAATAATGGCCTTGGTCTCCCGCCACGCGGCGATCTCCTGCTGCAATGCGCGCCGGCCGTCGGGCGTAGTGTGATAGTAGCGCCGTTTGCCGCCGCCGCTCACATCCCCCCGGTAGGATTCGATACAACCCCGCCGCTCCAGCCGCTGCAGCACGGCGTACAGCGTGGCCTCCTTGATCTCCAGGCGCCCCTGCGTGCGCTTGCCTATCTCGCTGAACAACTCATAACCATACCGGTCATCCCCACAGATCAGAGCGAGCAAAATGGCCTCCAAATGCCCGCGCAGCACATCACTCGACAGCATAGAACCCCTCCAAATCCATCCACGAGCAACTATTCCACCACATATAGTTCCATTAGGCAGAGCAATTATAGCACGAGGCCAAACCGATGTCAATCGGCAGTTTGCCGCCTCTAATCACGCCACGCGCGGCGGCTCCGATACGGCGTCCGGTGCGACACCTGAACCATACATAAAGAGGCGGCCGTCCCCGGCCGGCCGCAGAGATGTCCGAAGCGGAGACGCCCGTCTATAGAATCACGAACGTCACGCCGTTGTTGTGGCGTTCGACGTCTGGGTCGCGGCGCAGCTCGCCGCAACGGGTGAAGGCCGCGCGGGTGACCTCGTCGAAGATGGAGAACTGTTCGCCCGTCACAACGGCGCGGATCTGGCGTTTTTGCAGCAGCCGCCCCAGATAGGCGCGCGCCTCCACCCGGATGCGTCCGCCCGCGCCGGTGGAGCCGTACCCGTGTATGAGTTTCAGCGCGGCGTACTCCAGGCTGCGCGCCGCGTGAAGTTCATACGTCAGCCGCCGGATCGCCGCGTCGCACGTCGGGTGGCCCTCCTCCAGATTGATCGTCTTCAGTCCGCCGCGCATCGCGTCACAAACCTTTCAAAAAGCCGCCCGTGATCGAGCAGCGCGGGATCTCCCGGTCCCATCCGCTCCGGGTGCCACTGCACGCCCCAGACGGGCACGTCCCGCCCCTCGACGGCTTCAATCACGCCGTCGTCCGCCCAAGCCGTCGGGATAAGCCCGCCGCCCGGCCGGTCCACCGCCTGGTGGTGGGCCGAGTTGGTCAGAAAGCGCGCACCGAACAGCACGCACGGGAAGCCGCCGGGCGCGGCGCGGACTGTGTGCGTAACGCCGCTGTGGCAAAACCCCCGCTGAGCAGGAAGATCTTGGATCAATGTGCCGCCCAGGAAGACATTGATCGCCTGTATGCCCCGACAGATGCCGAGCACCGGCCGGCCGGCCGCGCAAAAGGCTTCGAACAAAGCGCGCTCCCAGTCGTCGCGCGCTTTGTCCACCTGTACCGTATCGTTCAGCACCGCCTGCCCGTAGGCGGCCGGATCCGGGTCCTCCCCACCGGTCAGCAGCAGACCGGCGAAGGCGCGGGCGTGGTCCGCCGCGCCGCCCGGCGCGCAGGCGCACGCCGGCAGCCCGCCGGCCCGCCAGACGGCGTCGGCGTAAGCACGCGGCAGCCGCACATACGGCGCGCCCGTTTCCGTCTGCCCCAGACCGCCCATCAGCAGGATGCGAGGACGCACAACCATGGAAAGACTCCTTTCGGATTCAAAGACGGGCGGCCCGATCGGCCGTCCGTCTTTGTCTGCCCCGGGGGGCCGGTTCAGTTTGGTTTGCTTTGCTTTACGTAGCGGACACCTCCGGCTGTTCTTCGGCGGGCGCCGTCAGGACCTCCAGGCGCGCGGCCAACCCCTCAAACAGGCCGTCCACCCGCGCCATCGTCTCGCGGATGCGGGTGAGCTCCGCGTCGACAGTCCGGGAGAGGTGCGTCTCCTCCTGCCGAAGGACCGCATAGCGGGTGAGCGTCTCCTGGCGGAGGCGGCGCACCACCTCACGGGCCTGTTCGGCCTCACGCGCGGCGTTTTGCACCGCGCTCTCGGCGTGCGTCTGCGCGCCGTGTTCGATCTCCAATGCGCGCGCGCGCGCCGCTTTTTCGATCTCCCCGACGCGGCGGGCCGCGTCCTGCTCCAGCATCTCGGCCCGGGCGTGCGACACCGTGAATCTCTCCACGCGCGTCCGCAGCTCCTGAAGTTCATTTTCCTGCTGCTGTCGGCCGACCTCACGCTCGGCCAACACCTTGCGCACGGCGCCGATCTCCGTCTCCAGCCGCGATTTGGTCTCGGTCAGCGTCTGCACGTTTTCGTGCGCCCGCGTCAGCTCCGCCGCGAGGGCCGGCTGCCCGGCGTGTTTGTCGGACATCTCCTTCCACTGCGTCTGAAACCGCGCGGCGGCGGCGCGGGCCTCGTCCCGCTCCCGACGCAGCAGGTCGGTGCCAGCCCGGTAGGCTTCGATCTCCTCCCTGTGCCCGCGCTGCAGAGATTCGATGTAGGCAATGACGTCCCGGCGGCGGAAACCGCCCACCACCGATCCTTTGAGTCGCATTCCGACATCTTTGTTCGTCACATTCCCAGCCCCAGTCCTATTGCGAACGGATCTCCCGCTGCAAACTGTTCTCTGCACTAACGTGGGTTGCACCTGCAGCCCACAACCAAAATTCTTGTTTTTTGTTGCCGCTTCGCGGCAACAAGGTACTAAGGGTCCGTCGAACCCTCAATTCGACGCGAGATGCGGCTCGATGAGCGACAGCAGCGCCTGCTTGGGTCTGGCGCCCACCACGCGCTCCGCCTCGACGCCGTCTTTAAAAATTAGCAATGTGGGGATACTCATCACCCCATGCTCGACCGTCAGCGCGCCGTTTTCGTCCACGTTGACCTTACCAAACCGCGCCCGGCCCGCCAGCGCCGCCGCCAGCTCTTCCACAACGGGGGCAATCAGCCGACACGGCGCACACCACGGGGCCCAAAAATCGACCACCACAACGCCAGATGCCTGCAACACTTCTTCCGAAAAATTCTGCGCGGTCAGGATAAGCAATGTCCCTGCTGCCATATGGTCCGCTCCTTAACTGATCTTCATTAGACTCCTGCAGTTCTTTATTGTACCACACAAATGAAAAAAAGACAATGGCCCCATCCCGCTTTGTCACCAAAATAGGCCGCGCCTGATTTGTCCGGCAATCAAAATGTCGCCGATCCACCGTCTGTCTCAAAGGGCGGGTCGCTTCTTTCGGCTATGCCAAAACAGCGTTTTCGGCGATATCATTGAGTATCGTATAACAGAGAACCGTCTGTTTTAGGTAAGGCAGGCCAAACTGCTCTTCGTAGGAGGAATAATCGCTTGTCCCTGTCTGTTCGGTGAAAAAACGCGTCATATCATCGTCGCTGACCGAATAGCCCATGTCTTCCGCGATCGCCTGCGATACAAGGTAATACGTCGCGGTTTCCAGATTCGCCTCTTTGTTGTTCTCAATCAACTCTTCCCTGCTTGAGACACCGACGTAAGTACTCAAAAATTCATCCAGACTTATCTCATATCCATCCGCATATCCCTGATAATAGTCCAGCATGGATCTTTCCGTATATGCCGTCAGCACATCCGGCACCGAACTGACGGTCGCTGCACCGGTCAAATAGTCTCTGATATATCCCTCTACAGACGCTTTTTGGAGCTCCGCCCGCCTGCCGTCCTTTAATGCGGCCACAGTCGTCCAGCCATAGTCGGCGGCAAAATTCGTCTCGACAAATTCATCCGTCAGCTCTGGCTGCTCCGTTTCGGAAATGTAATTGATGGTCGTAACAAACACGGCGTCTTTCCCCTGAAGACTGCTCTCCTGATAGTCGTCTGGAAAGGTGACCTCCACACTGATGGTTTCTCCGGGCCTATGTCCGATGATCTGCGTTAAGAAATCATCGATATAATTCGTACTGCCAGCGATCACGTCCGTGCCGGCGCCGTCAGTGGAACCGCCGTCAAACTCAACGCCGTCCACACTCCCGACGTAATCGATGTTGACCGTGTCGCCGTCCTCGACCGCGCGGTCTGTGATCTGCGACGGCTCCCCCGAATAATTGGCCAACAATTCATCGATCGCAGCCTGAACCTGGTCGTCGGAAATTTGATGGACCTCACTGGGAATCGATATCGCCGTATAATCGAAAATTTCCACGTAGTCGAGGGCTTTGACGCCCTTCCAGAATCCGTTTTCATCCAAGCCGTCGCTGGGAGAAAAACTGTCGCCGGAAAGAGAATCGTCGCCGGAAGGCACTTCAGCGTCGCCGGGAGGAACACCGCCGTCGGGAGACACCTCAGCGCTGTCCGACGATCGACCGCACCCGGCCAAAGAGACCAGCAACATGGTAAACGCCAGCAAGAGACACAGGGCCATTTTGGGGGTTTTCATCTTCATTTCTCCTCGTATACCTGATTTTATTTCTGTAAGGGCTCAACTTCTCCTTTTATAGGATAACAGAAAATCACCGTTTTTTCAAGTCGGCCGCTGTTTTTTCATACTGGTTTCACATTTTTCACATTTTCGTCACAGTTCATGTCTCCGGCGTCGGAAGTACGTCTGCCGAAGGCCACAAAAAACAGCCCCTGGGGGCTGTTTTTTGCCTTCTCTGTCATTCTTCCTCTTCTATGGGTGAGCCCGGCGCGTATGAGATACGGGCTGGGCCCGTGAGAAATCAGACTGCCGTCAGGTCACGATCTCAAGGAAGCTCGGGATGACCTCGCCGGAATAGTAGAACAGACCGCGGCCCAACTGGTCGGCGTCCCACACGCGCTGCGGGTTGTCGGGATAGGCCGTGTAGCCGCCGGCGTACACTTCGATGCGGTTGCCCGAGGGTTCCCAGAAATAGATGGACAGGCCGCGGGTGATGGCGTGGCGCGTCGGACCGATGTCCAACTTCAAGTGGTTGATGGCGATCCAGTCGGCCGCGTTGCCCACGTCGGTCCAATCCTGCAGATAGAAGCCGAGATGATGCAGCTTGCCGGGTTTCGGATATTCCACAAAGGCCAGGTCATGCGGCTTGTTTGAGCTGGTGATCCAGCTGGCCAGGCGGTTGCCGTCGGGGAGATTGCACACCTCGGGCACGAACATGCCAAACACTTCGCGGCAGAACCGCTCGGCCTCGGCGATGTTGGGGCCGTACAGCAGGAAGTGGTCCATGCGCTGGGCGCGCATCCCGCGGGGCGGGGTCGTCCAGATGTCCGGGTTGCGGAGCTGCGGGCCCTTCGCGGCCAGTTCAACTTCGCTGTAGATCTCGAAACGGTGCCCTGTGCTGATCGTAAAGCCATAGCGCTTGCCGAAGCCGGGCTGATCTGTGTTGGCGGGCACTTCCTCCACCGCATAGCCAAAGGCGACGGTGGCGGCCTTGATGCTCTCCAGTTCCTCGGCGCTCCCCACCTTAAAGGCGACGAAATCGAGGCCTGCCTCGTCGGCCA
This sequence comes from Oscillospiraceae bacterium, assembly GCA_031265355.1. NCBI lineage: Bacteria > Bacillati > Bacillota > Clostridia > Eubacteriales > Oscillospiraceae > Oscillospiraceae bacterium. The sequence goes on from JAISCT010000042.1 coordinate 53,878, forward strand.
GACGGAGCGCGACACTGTGGTGGTCGAACTCGTCGTAAGCCTTGAGCAGGACACGACCGTCCGCGGTGCGGCCCACCTCGTCGAGGCCCAACACATTGGTGTAGAAATTGAGCGTTTTGTCCAGATCGAGCACACGGAGCTGGACGAGACCGGGTCTCAGAGTGTGATTGATTGCCATACGTAACCTACCTGCCTTCCTTTTCTTTCGTGATGTGTCTGATTGTTAGATCGCTTCGGGGCTGCACACAGCACAGCAGCAGAATCCCCCGGGCGGCCTCTTCGCCGCTGACATGCGCCCGGCTCATCTTCTTCTCCACGTGGTAGGCCCCTTCCACAATCTGCATCTTACAAATTCCACAACCACCACCGCAGCAACCGTTACACAGCGGACCGCAGCCGGCGTGGAACATAGCGCGCAAAATAAATTCGTCTTCCCCGCAGGGAAAACTCTCCCCGCTGTCCGCCAGCAAAATCCGATGCCGCTTCACAGCCGCCGCTCTCATCCGCGGGCCGCTTTTTGGTTTTTCAGATCATTCGACACGTCGATGATCATGTCCTCCTGGCCGCCGACCAGCTTGCGCCGGCCCAACTCCACGAGGATGTCGCGCGGATCGAGGAAGTACTTCTCCGCCGCCGCGTACACATGCAACAGGAAGCTCGAGTACACACCCGCATAACCGAGCATCAGAGAACCGTTGTCAATGACCTGCGGCCGACGCATGAGAGGCTGTACCACGCCTTGCGCCAGATCCATAAGACCGTAAAAGTCGAGGCCCGTCTCGATGCCGCAGCGCGCGAGCACACCGGCGAGCACCTCGATCTGCGCGTTGCCCGCGCCGGCGCCCAGCCCGCGCAGTGTGCCGTCTAAAAAGGACGCGCCGCTCTTCACCGCCTGCAACGAGTTGGCAATGGCAAAGCCCAGATTGTTATGGGCGTGGAAACCGACCGGGATTTTCACTCGGTTCACCGCCGCCTCCACGCGCGCGGCCACGTCGTCCGGGAGCAAGTACCCGGCGGAGTCCGCCAGGTTGATGTAGTCGGCGCCGTAGCTCTCCATCTTGGCGGCTTCCTCGGCAATGCGCTCCGGAGACGCCATGTGGACCATCATCAGAAATCCGACCGCGAAGAGATTCATCCGCTTGGCCGCCGCAATGTGCTGCGCGCTGACGTCACCCTCGGTTACATGGGTGGCCACGCGCACCGCCTGCGCTCCGCAGTCGACGGCCTCCTCCAGATTTTCGATTGTACCGATACCGGGTAACAGCAGCACGGTCAGCTTACTGCTGTGAATGACCCGGCTGACCGCCCGCAGGAGCGTGAACTCGTCCACGCCGGAGAATCCGTACGTATAGCCGGAGCCGCCGAGACCATCCCCGTGGGAGAGCTCGATCAGCGCGACGCCGCTTTTGTCGAGACCCGCCGCGATGGCAGCCACCTGCTCCTCGGTGAACTGGTGTTTCACGGCGTGACTGCCGTCGCGCAGCGTGGTATCGACCACTTTGACGCTTGCCATTTAGACCCCTCCCTCCCCGAGCATGCCGGAAGCCAATTTTTCCGCCGTCGCCACCGCGGCGGCGTTGATGATGTCAAGATTGCCGGAATAGGTCGGCAAAAAGTCCCCCTGCCCCTCCACCTGAATGATGACGGTGACTTTGTCGTCCTCCAGCACGGGCGGCACCCGCATCTGGTAGCCGGGCACGTACTGCCGGATCGACGCCACGATATCGTCGATGGACCGGCGGATCGGCGCCAACCCGACGGAAGGGTCTTTGACGCCCACCTGAATTGTATTGGTCATCATGAGCGGCGGCTCGGCCGGGTTCAGCACGATGATCGCCTTGCCGCGGTCCGCGCCGCCCACGACCTCAAGCCCTTTGGAGGTTGTCTGGGTGAATTCATCCATATTGGCCCGCGTGCCGGAGCCCGCGCTCTTGGAGGAGATGCAGGCCACAATCTCGGCATAGGCCGCGCCGGCCACCCGGGCCACCGCGTAGACGATGGGAATTGTCGCCTGCCCGCCGCAGGTCACCATGTTGACATTTTTTTCGTCTTTCAGTTTGTCGAGATTGACACAGGGCACGCAGTACGGACCGACGGCCGCCGGCGTCAGGTCGATGGCAATCTGACCCGCCGCCTGAAGCAGCGGCGCATGCTTCCGATGAGCGGCGGCGCTGGTGCAGTCGAACACAATGCGCACATCCTCGCGCCGGACGACGGCCTGCACACCCTCGGTGGACACCTCCACCCCGTGGGACGCGGCGCGCCGGATGCCTTCCGACTCGACGATGCCAGCCATCAGCGCCATCTCCAGGTGCTGACTGCGAAAGATTTTATACATAATATCGCTGCCGATGTTACCCGGCCCGATCACGGCCACTTTGACCTTTGACATTTTCAAACCGCCCCTTTCAGACAAACTCCGCCTTCACGACGCCCAGCGTGAAAAAACGCGCTTCAAACACGTCGCCCTTCCGCGCCATCGGCGCGGCGGAGAAGGCGCCCGAGAGCACGACCTCGCCCCGGTTCAGCGTGACGCCGTAGGTCCAGAGCCGGTTGGCAAGCCACGCCACCGCGGCACACGGGTCTCCCAATACGGCCGCGCCCACCCCGCGCTCCGCCAGCGTTCCGTTTTTGAAGAGCTGCATCTCCTCGCCCGATAGATCGACGCAGTCCGGGGGCAGCTTGATGTCGCCCAAAATGTAACGCCCACTGGAGGCGTTGTCGGAGATCGTGTCCACAAGCTGAATCTTCCAGTCCGCCACGCGGCTGTCCACGATCTCAAAGGCAGCCGTCACATATTCGGTGGCGGCGCGCACATCCGCCGGAGTGACGCGGCCGCCGGGCAGATCCGCCCCCAAAACGAAAGCGACCTCGCCCTCGATCTTCGGCTGGAGCAGCGCCTCCGCGGGCACACGCCCGGACGGGCACGCCATCGCGGCGAACAGATGGCCGTAATCCGGCTCGCCGACGCCGAACTGACGCTGGATGCCGGGGGATGTGAGGCCAATCTTCTTGCCAGAGATCACATGTCCCATCTGCGTGACGCGGCGCACGTTGGCGAGCTGGATTGCGTAGGCATCGTCCACCGTGAGAGCGGGGTCCCGCTCCGTCAGCGGCGCGACAGGCACGCGCGTGCGTTCCGCCTCGTACAGCAGCCGCGCGTACTCCTGAATGCGTGTGTCGCTCACAGCGCTCCCTCCCGGGCCCGGACGGCGAGAATCCTCACAGGTCCGGCGTGTTCTCAAAAAAATTCTTCAGCAGTTCGGCAAACTCCTTGGTGCGTTCGATCTGTGTCCAATGGCCGCACTTGCCAAAGATATGAAGCTGCGCGTTTTCGAGCAGCCGAATCAGCTTGAGGGACGTTTCCAGCGGGATAACCCTGTCCTCCCGGCCATGAATGATCAACGTCTGGTGGCGCACGGTGCGCAAATAGCTCTCGTTGCCCGCCATGGCCTCCACGCCCTGCTGGCGCGGCGCGGGGAACAACGCGGAAAAGCTCTCCTGAAAGCCCGGCAGGATGCTGGACTCATAGCGCAGCTTGGCGAGGTCGTCCGAGACGATCTTGCGGTTGTAGGCAAAGATGTCGAGCAATTCCTTCATATTGTCCAGCGACGGCGTGTAACCCCACACGCGGTCGAGCCCGTAGGTGATCGGGAACGTGACGCCCATGCTGCCCATGAGCACCAGCTTGTCCACGCGCGCCGGATACTTCACAGCCACCGCCAGGGCCAGCGCGCCGCCGAAGGAGTTGCCAACGAGGTGCACTTTGTCGAGTTTCAGCGCGTCCAGCAAGTCGATCGTCTGCTGTACCCAGGCGTTCATGTTGCAAACGAGGCCCTCCGGCCGGTCGGTATACCCGAACCCCACCATGTCCGGCGCCACCACTCGGTAATGCTCGGACAGCAGCGGGAACAGTTTGTTCCAGTTGGCCCACGCGGTGACGCCGGGGCCAGAACCGTGCAGCATCACAACGGGCGCCCCGCTGCCCACATCGTGATAATTCGTGCGAAATCCCCCGGTTTGGATGGAGGACGCGATCTCAGGTTTGCTTGCTGACATGGCGGTATCTCCTCTCTGATTTTCGTATTTGGATGCCTCCAACAATGTTTCCGTCCGTCTGGGCACTCACTCTTTCCGTCTGAAGCCGATGGCGTAGGAGATCTCCTCCGCCGCCTGCTTCAACATCGCGACAGTCTGGTTCAGTTTGTCCCCCAACATGTTGTTATAGAGACCCGACACGCTGACGGCGTAACGCGCGTTGCTGTCTTTGTCGAAGATCGGCACGGCCACGCACCGCAGGCCGTCCATCACTTCTCTATCGTCCATGGCGTAACCCTGTTTGCGGATCTTCGCCAATTCCTGTTCCATCTCGGGAACCGTCGTGATCGTGCGTTTTGTGAAACGGGGCATCCCCTTTGTGGAGAGAATGGAGCGCACCTCCGCGTAAGACTTATACGCCAGCAGCGCCTTGCCGAGCCCCGTACAGTGCATCGGTTGCCGGCCGCCCACCTCGGAGACGATCCGTATCATCTGCGTGGAATCCACCTTTTCGAGATAGAGCACCTCGCCGTCCTCCTCGGTGGCAAGCTGCAGCATCTCGCCCAGCTGAGCGTTGATGGCCCGCATGTGGGGCAAGGCCACTGCGCGCACATCCCACAGCGAGGCAACGACGTTTCCGATCTCAAAAAACCGAACGCCCAGCCGATAGAGCCCCGTCGCGGAGGACTGCGTCAGATAGTGGTAGTCCCGCAGTGTGGAGAGCAGCCCGTGGATTGTGCTCTTGGGCCAGCCCAGCCGCTTGGAGAGCTCCGTAACGGAGATGTCCCGCTTGACTTCCGCCATGATGTCAAGCAGAGTCAGCGCGCGCGCCACAGACTGCACATGGGACAGCTTTGCCTTTGGCTGACCGCTTTCGCTCATGGTAACTTCCTCCGTCAATGATCCCTATCGCTAAAACAACCGTCGAATCCTTCGACACGTATGTACATAATAACATCGGTTCGTCTCTCCTTCAACAGGTGTTGTTCCCAAATGTCGAATAAGTGTTCACGTGTATCAAATTTTTACTTTTTCGGCCCTCCCGTAACCGAAACACCCCTGCCGAACAAGCGCCGCAAACGATGTGTACCAATTATATTTTACTATATTCCCCGCTTTTGTACAAGACCCCAATATTGGTGTCATAGCCAAACAGGCACCACTACATCTTGTGTATTTTGCAAGATGTAGTGGTACCTGTCGACGTGGCGTCTACGTAAAAAATTTTCCGGCGCGGCGCCAGTTAAGAATTTCCAGGGGCGTGACGCCTCTATGTGTTCCTGTCTGTGACGCGCTGGGATTTGCGGTTGCCGATTTTGGCGCGGCGGGCGGTCAGCTCGGCGGTGACGGCCGCGAGAGGCAGATCCTGCGCCGCCATGAGGACCAGCAAATGGTAAATAAGATCGCAGATCTCCTGCGCCGTTTGGACATTGTCCCCGTTTTTGGCGGCGATCAACACCTCGGCGGTCTCCTCGCCCACCTTTTTCAGAATCTTATCCAGTCCCTTTTCAAACAGATAGCAGGTGTAAGAGCCTTCTTGCGGGTGCGCCCGACGCAGCCGCACCACCGCGTCCAGCGCCTGCCACACGTCCGCCGGCGGCGTAAGCGGCGCGGCGCTGTCCGCCTCGCCTTCCGCTCCCGACACCCGGCGAAAAAAACAGGAAACCGCCCCCGTGTGGCAGACAGGCCCGACGGGGTCGCACAGATAGAGCAGCGTGTCCTCGTCGCAGTCCGCCCACACGGCCCGCACATACAGCACATGGCCGGATGTCTCCCCCTTGTTCCACAGGACCTGCCGGCTCCGACTCCAAAACCAGGCCGTACCGGTCGAAAGCGTCCGCGTCAGGGCTTCGCGGTTCACATAGCCCAGCATGAGCACCGCCCGGGTCTCGGCGTCTTGCGCCACGGCCGGGATAAGCGATTCTTTTTGAAAGAGTCGGCCCAGATCATAGGCCGCCCTTGAATTTCCTTTTATTTCCATTTATATCTTACCTCCGGCGCGCGCGGCTTGCGCCCCGGCCGCGCGCAGGCACTCGGCCAGGTCGAGGCGCCCGGCATACAGCGCCTTGCCTATGATAACGCCGTCCATGCCCGCCTCGCGGAGCCGCACCAGATCCTCCGGCGCGGACACGCCGCCGCTGGCCACCAGGCGGCAGGCGCAGGCGGCCCGCAGCGCGCGCAGCGGCGCGAGACTCGGCCCGGTCAACGCGCCGTCCGCGGCGATATCGGTAAAGATGATCGTCTGCACGCCGAGCGCCTCCACGGCGCGCGCCAGGTCGAGCGCGTCCACCTGCGCGTCCCGCAGCCATCCCTCGGTGCGGACTCGCCCGTCCCGGGCGTCGATGCCCACCGCGACCCGCGCGCCGTAGCGCGCCACGGCCGCCTGCACAAAGACCGGGTCCGTCACGGCCGCCGAGCCTACCACAAAGCGCCACACGCCGAGTGCGTCGGCCCGCATGAGATCGGCCATTGTGCGCAGCCCCCCGCCCAGTTCGATACGAACCGGCGCCGCCGCGGCCGTCACCGCGGCCACCACGGCTTCATTGCGGCGCACGCCGTCCTTCGCGCCGTCCAGGTCGACCACATGGATCAGCGGCGCGCCCGCCGCCCGGTAGGCGGCGGCCACGGCCGTCGGTTCCCCGGCCACCTCGTGTACCGTATCGAAATCCCCCTGCAGCAGACGCACACAACGTCCGTCCTTCAGATCGATCGCCGGTATTACCTCCATCGTGTTCCCTCCGTTTCGCTCTCTTGGGTTCTCTGCCATCACAAGCAGCCTTTGGTGGACGGGACGCCGCCCCCGGTGGGGCGGACCGCCTGGCGCAGCGCGCGGGCACAGGCCTTGAATACGGCCTCTGTGATGTGGTGAGAATTCCCGCCGTAGGCCTCTATATGCAGCGTCAACCCGGCGGCGGCGCACACCGCCCGCCAGAACTCTTCCGTCAGACAGGCGTCGTACGCGCCGATGCGCGCCTGAACCTCGGGGATGCGGCAATACAGGTAGGGCCGGCCGCTGATGTCCAGCGCCGCCGCGGCCAGCGCCTCGTCCATCGGGACGCGCGCCTGTCCGAATCTCTCGATGCCCGCGCCGTCGCCCAGCGCCTGCCGGAGGGCCTGTCCGAGCACGAGGCCCGTATCCTCCACCGTGTGGTGTCCGTCCACCGCAAGATCGCCCTGCACTTGCAGCCGCAGGCCCAGGCCGCCGTGCAGCGCCAGCGCGGTGAGCATGTGATCGAAAAAACCGATGCCGGTCTTCACCGCTGTCTCCCCGCCGTCGAGCGACAGCGTGAGCGCAATCTCCGTCTCCTTCGTGCATCGGTTGACCGTGGCTGTCCTCTCCATATAACCCCACCAAACTTGATAATTGAGAATTGATAGTTGAGAATTGATAATTTTTCCTTTTTAGGCGGATTTTAAATACGCCTCCAGGGCGGTCAGGAGGGTCTTGTGCTCTGATTCGATGCCGGCGATGATGCGGCATGGAATTGTCATGCAATTACAATTCCATGCATTTCCCCTTTTTCAGGCGGGTAGATGTGCTTCCAGGGCGGTTAGGAGTGTTTTGTGCTCTGATTCGGTGCCGGCGGTGACGCGGAGGGTGTCTGGGGGCAGGTGGCGCACGAGGATGTTTTGCACACGCAGGGCCTCGTACAGCGCCGGGACGCGCGCGCCGGTGAGGAGCACGAAGTTTGTCTTTGTTTCGTGTACCTCAATGCCCTCGGCGTGCGCCGCGAGCACCGACAGCGCGCGATACAGAGCCTCCACCGACCGCCGGATCTCCTGCACGCACACGTCCAAATACTCCGTCTCCGCCAGCACGACGGCTCCCACCGCCTGGGCAAGAGCGCTCACGTTGAAAGGCGATTTGGCGGCGCGCAGCGCCGCCGCGAGTGGGTCGCCGCTGAGCGCGAATCCCAGCCGCGCGCCCGCCAGACCCAGCGCTTTCGAACAGGTTCGCAGCACGATCAGATTGTCCCGCCGCCGCGTGTGCGCCAGCACGCTCTGATCCCAGAAGTCCATGTACGCCTCGTCCACCACCACCGGGCAGTCCACCGCCTCCGCGAGCGCCAACACCTCTGCGGCCGACGCGCCGAGCCCAGTCGGGTTACAGGGATTCGAGAAGATGATGAGGTCCGCCGGCCGCGCCCGGTGAGCCGTCAGCAGCGCGTCCATGTCGGGCCGGCCGGCCGTCTTGGGCGCCGCGACGCAGTCGTGCTCATAGAGCTGCGCGTAAACACGGTACATCGAAAAATCCGGCTCGCTGACCAGTACGCGCCCGCCGCGCGGCACCAGAGCCGCCATCAACAGGGAGATCAGCTCGTCCGACCCGTTGCCGGCCACCACGCCGGAGGCGGGGACATGCATCCGTCCGGCAAAGAGCGCGCAGAGCTCCGAGGCCGCGGGGTCCGGGTACCGGTGCAGCGCGACGGATCGCACAGCCGTCGTGATCTTCTCCCACAGCCAGCGGGGCGGCGTCAGAAAGCTCTCGTTGGCATCCAGCCGGACGGCGCCGCTGTCCGGCGCCGGCGCGGCGGCATAGGGGGTAAGGCGCGCCAATTTGTCCGGCCATCTCATGTCTCCGCCCCCTCCCAAGCCGTGCGTTCGGCCGCGAAACGCATCCGCGCGGAGGCGGCATGCCCGTGCAGCCCCTCGGTGAGCGCCAGCGTCTCCACATCCCGCCACAGCGGAGTCAAGGCAGCCCTATCAAATTCGATCACGCTGGTCTTCTTCAAAAAAGCGTCCACCGACAGCGGTGAAAAGAACCGCGCCGTGCCGGAGGTGGGCAGTACGTGGCAGGGCCCGGCCATGTAGTCGCCCAACGCCTCGGGACTGTACGGGCCGAGAAAGACGGCGCCCGCGTTGTGGAGCTTCGGCAGCAGCGCACGCGGGCGCCGCGTCAAGAGTTCCAGGTGCTCCGGCGCGATCTGGTCGGCCAGCCGGCAGGCCTCGTCCCAGTCTTCACAGATGATGCCGGCCCCAAAATCCCGCAGGGCCGTCTCCGCCACGGACCGCCGGGGCAGCGCGGCCAACTGCGCCGCGCACGCCGCCCGCACAGCCTTGGCCACCGCCTCGTCGGTGGTCACCAGCACGGCGGAGGCCATCTCGTCGTGTTCGGCTTGAGAAAGCATGTCCGCCGCCGCAAAGGCCGGATCGGCGCTGTCGTCGGCCATCACGAGCACCTCCGAGGGGCCGGCCACCATGTCGATGTCGATAACGCCGTAGAGCTGGCGCTTGGCCTCGGCCACATAGGCGTTGCCCGGCCCGACGATCTTGTCGACCGGCGGGATGGGCCCTACGCCCAGCGCCAGCGCCGCGACGGCCTGCGCGCCGCCGACCGCAAACACCCTGTCCACGCCAGCCAGCGCCGCCGCCGCCAACACCGCCGGGCTGAGATGCTCCGTGGGCGGCGTGACCATAATGAGCTCCTCCACCCCCGCCACCTTGGCGGGGATCGCGTTCATCAGCACGCTGGACGGGTAGGCCGCTTTGCCGCCCGGTACATAGAGCCCGACGCGGGTCAGGCCTCGTACACGCACGCCCACCCGGCCCCCGCCCGGGGCGTCCCATTCGTCGGAGTAGACGAGCAGCCTCTCCTGATAAACTCGGATGTTTTCAGCGGCCCGCAGGAGCGCCCCCGTCACATCGGCCGGGCAGCGCGCGGCGGCCGCCTCCCACTCCGCACGCGGGATCTCCCTCGGCGCGCTGCCGTCCAGCACCTGTGAGTATCGGCATACGGCGTCCCAGCCCCCGGTGCGCACCTCGTCAATCAACGCGGACACCGCCGCGCGCACCGCCGCGTCGCTGCCGCGCCGCCGCGCGGCCTGCGCGGCCAAAAGCGCTCCGGCCTCGCCGGAGGCGGCGTGTACAATCGCAAACATCAGCTTTCCTCCAATCCCGCGCGGCACAGCGCCACAAACGCCTGCACCGGCGCCCGTTTCATCTTCATGGCCGCCAGGTTCACAATGAGGCGCGCGCTGACGGGACAGACGTCCGCAACAGGCACCAGCCCGTTGGCCCGGAGCGTGGCGCCTGTCTCCACAATGTCCACGATGGCATCGGCCAGCCCCAGCAGCGGGGCGAGCTCCACCGAGCCCTCGATCCGGATGATCTCCACGTCCAGCCCCCGCGCCGCAAACCAGTCGCCGGCCACGTTTGGATACTTCGAGGCCACACGCCGGTGCCGGTAGGTGCCAAAGAAATCTTCCCCCTCGCGCACCGCCAACGCAAACCGACACGCGCCGAACCGCAGATCCAACACTTCATAGAAGGACTGCCCGCACTCAAGGATCGTATCCTTCCCCACGACGCCGAGGTCGCACACGCCGTGCTCCACATAGGTGATGACGTCCGGCGCTTTGGCCAGCACCACCTCCACCCCGGCGTCCGGCAGCGGATGGATCAGCCGCCGGCCCTTGTCCTCCAGCGGCGCCGTGTCGACGCCCGCGCGCCGCAGCAGGCCAAGCAGCTTTGTCTCCAGCCGGCCCTTGGTCAGCGCCAGCCGCAGCAGTTCCTTCACACCGTCACCTCCCCCGCCGGCCTTCCCGGCGCCTCGGACACCGGTATCTCTACCCCATCCCGTTCCAAGTCCACCACGGCGGCGATGTCTCGGCTGCGCGCCAGGGCCAGGCTCTCGGCCAGCGTAGCACAAGGGGAAAGCTCATAGGCGCCCTGCTCCGAAAGCGCCACCACGCCGAGCGCCTCCCGCAGCCGCGCCGGCGGAAAATGCAAAAGCCGCCGTGCCCGCCGCGGCGCCGGGGGCGGCTCCTGCACGCGGGCGCACAGCGCGTCGACGTCCAACACAAACCCCGCGCCCGGCGCCGCGCGCCCCAGCGCGCCCATCAGGTGGTCGTAGCGCCCGCCCGTCAGCACGGCGCGCCCCGCCCCGGAGACATAGCCCCGAAAGACGAGGCCCGTATAATATTCGAGCTGGTGCACAAGGCCGAAGTCGAGCTGGAGATGACGGCCGAACCCCGCGCCCGCCAGCGCTGTATACAGGTTTCGCAGGTAGCCTAGCGCTTCGTCAGCCTCCGCCACGCCGAGCGAACCCGTCTCCTCAAAGAGTTCCGCTCCGCCGAAGAGGTGACACAAGCGCAAAATGGCCTCGCAGGCCGGGCGATTTGCAAAGGTCTTCAGCTTATCGCCCAGAGAGGCAAAGTTTTTTCTTTCGATGAGCGCGCGCAGCTCCTCCACCGCGCCGGGCGGCGCTTGCAGCGCGCGGAACAGCCCGCGAAACAGCGCCGCGTGGCTGAGCTCGACGCGGTATTCCCCGGCACCCAGCTCCGAGAGCGCCTCGGCCGCCAGCGACAGCACCTCAAGATCAGCCTTCAGTCCGCCCGCGCCGATGAACTCTACGCCTGCCTGCCGCGTCTCCAACCGCCGTCCGCGGTGGACGGCGCCGTCGCGATACACGTCCTGGAGGTAATAGAGCCGGACGGGCATCGGCTCGCCGCCCAGCCGGGCCGCCACCACCCGAGCCACCGGTGTCGTCGAATCGGGCCGCATGGCCAGCACGCGCCCGTCCCGGTCGATCAGCTTGACCATCGACTCGGGTGGCATCGGCTGCCCGGTGCGCGTAAAGAGCTCAAAGAGTTCGACGACCGGCGTCATCACCTCGCGATACCCATAGCGCGCGAAGAGCGCGCCCGCGCGCGCCTCCATCTCCCGGCGCCGCCCGCAGGCGTCAAACAGATAGTCCTGAGCCCCCGCCGGCGTCCCCACCAGACTTCTCGCCATGCCCATTCCCCCTCGTCTGCGCGTCTGGACCCTGTCCGAATCGCGCTCGGATTCTTTATCACTTTAAAGTACTACCATGATAGCATAACAGAGTGCCGCTGTCAAGCGGGCGGCATCCGCACAAAAAGAGGCAAAAAAAGGGTTTGCGGTCCTTGTCTCCGCAAACCCTCCGTGTCCTTTCCGGGCCGCCGCCCCGGCCTCACGCCTTCCCGTTGCAGCCGAGGACGTTCTTCAACTTGCGCTGCACGAGTTCTTTGATGTTGGCGCGGGCGGGCGTCAGATACTGCCGCGGATCGAAATGGTCGGGATGCTCCGCGAAATGGCGGCGGATCGAGGCCGTCATCGCGAGACGCAGGTCGGAGTCGATGTTGATCTTACAGACGGCCATCTTGGCGGCCTGGCGCAGCATGTCCTCCGGGATACCGATGGCGTCCGGCATCTTACCGCCGTGCGCGTTGATCATCTCGACAAACTCGGGGATGACCGAAGACGCCCCGTGCAGCACGATGGGGAAGCCAGGCAGACGGCGCTGCACCTCCTCCAAAATGTCAAAGCGGAGCTGCGGCTTCTGGCCGGGTTTGAACTTGTACGCGCCGTGGCTCGTGCCGATGGCGATGGCCAAACTGTCGACACCCGTCTTCTGGACAAATTCCTCCACTTCGGCCGGGTTTGTGTAGGAGGCGTCCTCCGCCGAGACGTTGACGGCGTCCTCGATGCCGGCCAAACGGCCGAGCTCACCCTCGACGACCACGCCGCGCGCGTGCGCATAGTCCACAACCTGACGCGTCAGGGCGACGTTGTCTGCAAACGAGTGGTGGGAACCGTCGATCATGACGGAGGTAAAACCGCCGTCGATGCAGCTCTTGCAAATCTCAAAGGTGTCGCCGTGGTCCAGATGGACGCAGATGGGCAGGCCGGTGTCGTCCAAAGCGGCCTCGATCAGCTTCATGAGATAGGTGTGCTTGGCGTATTTGCGCGCACCGGCCGACACCTGCAGGATCAGCGGCGCCTGCTCCTCCTTGGCGGCCTCGGTAATGCCCTGGATGATCTCCATGTTGTTCACGTTGAACGCGCCAATGGCATACCCGCCCTCGTAGGCTTTTTTGAACATTTCTGTCGATGTAACAAGTGGCATGGTCTAAAGCTCCTTTCCTGTTATGTGACTCCCTGATTCGTCCGAGCCGTCCGGCTCTTCCTCTTTTTGCAGTGTACCAGCATTTTGCGGAAATTGCAAGAATTCTTTCCGCGCGGCCGAGCAAAAAGAGAAATTGCACGCACCGGACCTTGACGGGAGGCCCGGCCCTGTAATACAGTGGCATTGACCCCCGAAAAATCCGTACAAAAAGGAAGTGGCACACAATGAAACCGGCATTCGCGGCGCTGCCGACGAGACAGGAACTGGAGAGTAGGATCGACAGACTGCGTACGGCCCTCGACGCGCGGGACGATGCGTGGGACGCCGCTCTGGTCGTCGACAAGGTCAATCAATATTATCTGACGGGCACGATGCAAGATGGGTTGTTTCTATTGAAGCGGGACGGCGCCTTCGCCTATTTCGCACGCAAAAGTTTTCAGCGCGCGCGGCAGGAGTCGCCGCTGCCCGCCATATACCCGATGACGAGCTACCGCGAGGTGGCGCAGCACCTGGGCCCGTCGCCGATGAAGGTCTATCTTGAGAAGGAGGTCGTCACCTGCGCGATGTTTGAGCGGCTTCAAAAGCATCTTCCTCTGCGCGAAACCGCCGCTCTGGACGGGGTGATCGGCGCGGTCAGGGCCGTGAAGAGCGCCTACGAGCTCACCTGCATGGAGGCTTCCGGGCGGGCGCACGCGTACCTGCTCGAAACCGTGGCGCCTAGCCTCATGCGCGAGGGCATGAGCGAGGCGGAGCTGGCCGTGCGGCTGTACGAGGCCATGGTCGCGCTCGGCCACCACGGCGTGACGCGCTTCGCGCGGTTCCAGACCGACGTGGCCCTCGGCCAAGTGGCCTTCGGCGAGAACACGATCTACCCCTCCAACTTTTATGGCCCCGGGGGGATGAAAGGGCTCTGCCCCGCCGCGCCCCTCCTGGGGGACAGCACCCGGCGCCTCCAAAAGGGCGACATCGTCTACCTGGACGTCGGCTTCGGCGTACAGGGCTACCACACGGACCGGTCGCAGGCCTACTGCTTCGGGGCGGCGCCCTCAAGCGAGACGCTGCGCCTGCACCGTGCCTGCTTGGCACTCCAAAAACAGATCGCCGCGCGCCTCAAGCCGGGGGCCGTTCCGCACGAGATCTACGCCTGTGTGACCGCGGACCTCGGCGCGGACTTTCGGGAAAACTTCATGGGCGTAGGTGGCGACTGCCTCAAGTTTCTGGGGCACGGCGTCGGCCTCTATGTGGACGAGATCCCGGCGCTGGCGCCGGGCTTTCACGAACCGCTTGCGGAGAACATGACCTTCGCCGTCGAGCCAAAGAAGAGCGTGCCGGGCGTCGGCCTGCTGGGCGGCGAGGACACTTACCTCGTCACGCCCGACGGGGGACGCTGCCTCACGGGGGGCGAGAAGGACATTCTGATGGTATAAGCGCCCGCGCCCCCCTAGCTGTCGTCGCTTTCAAGGCCGAAATTTCGGCCGATCTGCTCGACCTGGGCGGCGGCGCCGGCGTCGATCGCGCCGCTCTCGGTCTCGATCAGGCAGCCGCCGTACCCCACGGTGGGGTCGTTCACTACATTGGCCGTGAGGCTTCCGGTGGGCGTGTGCATCGTCACCTCCCGTGCTTTGAAGAAACGTACATATTCACTCGGATTGACCCGCAGCGTCACATGGGTCTCCGCCTTGACGCCGGCCAGCGCGGTGCGCAGCATCGACAAAAACGCGCTCTCGTTGTGGTCCAATTCGTAGCCCAGGACCTTCTTCGCGACGTCCAATGACAGCGCGAGAAGGCGCGGCTCCATCCGCTCCAGTGAGGCGGTGCGCTCCGCCTCGGCCTGTTTCAGGAGATCATCGGCGTCGGCCTGCGCGCGGGCGAGCAGACCGGACACCTCGTCCTGCGCGGCCTCCAGCCCCTTTTTAAATCCATCCTCTTGGGCGGAGGCACGCAGCGTCGAGGCGGCGTGCTCCGCCTCAATCACGAGCGCGGAGGCCTCCCGGCGGGCGTCCTGCAGGAGCAGCGTCACCTCCTCCTGCGCGGCGGCGATCAGTTCGTCGTAAGCCGTCTGTACGTCCGCCGCCGGGGCGCCGCTCTCCGGCGGCGCGTCGGCGGTCTCGGCAAAAAAAGACGACAGCGGCGTCAGGGACACCTGTGCGGCCTTGATGACCCTATACAATGACATCGTCCTCCGATCCGCGGGACACGATGATCTCGCCGGCGTCCTGCAACCTGCGGATGATATTGACGATCTTTTGCTGGGCCTCCTCCACGTCGCGCACGCGCACCGGGCCCATGTATTCCATGTCCTCGCGGATCATGTCCTGCAGGCGTTTGGACATGTTTTCGAAGATCATGCGGCTGACCTCGGGCGTGGCGTTTTTGAGAGCCACGGTGAGGTCGGCGTTCTCCACTTCCTTGAGTACCCGCTGCACCGCCCGCCTGTCGAGTTTCGCGATGTCCTCAAACACAAACATCTTACGGCGGATCTCGTCGACGAGCTCGCTGTCCTTGATCTCCAGCGCTTCCAGCACGTGGCGCTCGGTGCCGCGGTCAGCGGCGTTTAAGATGTCGACGATGGACTGAATGCCCCCCACCACCGTGAAGTCCTCCATGCCCATCGAGGAGAGTTTTTTGTCCAGTACGCGCTCGATCTCGTGCACATATTCGGGCGAGGTCCTGTCCATCGTGGCGATGCGCGCGACCACCTCGGTCTGTTTCTCGATGGGCAGCTTCGCGAGCACGTTGGCGGACATCGCGGGGTCGAGATAGGACAGGATCAGCGCTATCGTCTGAGGGTGCTCGTTTTGTACAAAATTCAGCAGCTGGTTCGGATCGGCCCGGCGGACAAAGTCGAACGGCCGTACCTGCAGCGACGAGGTGAGCCGGTTGATGATAGCCAGGGCCTTGTCCGGCCCGATGGCCCGCTCCAGCACCTCGCGGGCGTAGTCGATGCCACCCTCCGAGATGTAGTTTTGCGCGAGACACTGCTCGTAAAACTCGCTGATGATCGACTCCTTGGTCTCCGAATCCACGCGGCGCACATTGGTGATGTCCAGCGTGAGCTGTTCGATCTCGTCGTCGCGCAGGTGTTTGAAGATCTTGGCGGAGTGCTCCTTCCCGAGGGCGATCAGCAAAAGGGCGGCTTTTTCTTTTCCAGAAAGTTCCAATGCCACCATCTACATTTTCCCTCCCCGCAGGCGTCTTTGCCCCAAATTCTCTCTCATCGCTTGCGCCCCTTCGGTTCCTCATTGATCCAGTTGCGCAGCAAATTGGCCACGGCGTCCGGATTTTTGTCGATGAACTCCTCCACGCGCTCGCGCGTCGGAGATTTGGTGACGGTGATCGGTTCGCCCGGCGGCGCGGCGGCCGTGGCCGTGGCCGTAGCCGTGGCCAGTTTGACGAGTTCGCCGTATTCCTCCGCCTCCCGCGCGCTCTCCTCCGCGGCCGCCACGGCGGCGCCGGCCAGGGCCTCCGCCTCCGCCCGGTCCGTCTTGTTCAGCCGGAGGATCCGCGTCACGATGATGAGGAAGCACAGGGCGATCAATATATACAGCCCCACCACTTTGATGAGATCGAAGAGCTCCGTGCGCTGGCGTTCGCTCGCGAACCGCTCCTCCACTTCGTTTGTGTTGTTCACGCCGTCAAATTTGCGAAATTCCACCGAGATCCGGTCGTATTCCTCCGGGCTTAGGCCGACGACGCCACCCACAAGATTCTTCACGGCATCGACCGAGTTGTTCTCGCTGGAGAGTCCGTCCAGGTTGATAGCCACTGAAAACGAGAGATCCTGAATCGTACCCCGCGCGTGTACAATGCTCTCGCGCGTCTCGTTGACCTCGCGGTTTATTTCCCGCGTGATTTTGCTGTATTCGCTGAGGCTCTCCTCCGTGACCTCCGGGTAGATTGGCGCGGCGCCGTTTGAATCGGCGCCCGGATCCCCCCCCGTGCCCTGCATCCCGTGGGCCCGCTCCGTTACCTCCCGCAGGCTGATGTCGATGCCGAGGTCATCCACCACCGGCGCAAAGGAGACGGATTCCGTCGAGTGTTCGTCAAAATCCAGCGTCACCTTGCCGGACACCTGCACATTCTGTGTGCCGAAGATCGGCGAGAGCATGGTCTGGATGCTCTGGATGAAGTCGTTGCGCACGGCGGCCTCGCGCTCGTAGTCCGTGCTCACGAGAGACAAATCCGCCCCGCCCCGCCGGTTCAGACGGCGCAGGTACTGGTCTGTGATAAACACGTGTTCCGGGTCCAACCCCTCGACGCTGGCCGCCACATAGGACTCGATCGCCGACACGTTCTCGTCGCTGAGGCTGGCGTTTTCCTGCAGTGTCAGCATGATCGACGCCGTGGTCGGCATCATCTGGGACGCCAACAGGACGCGGCTGTTGTCCTGCTGTGAAATCTCCACCCGGGCAAATTTGATGCCCGGAACCCCCTGACCCAGCGTGGTCCCAAGTCTCTCCTGCAGGTCGAGGCGCGCATACATCCGTTTTTCGGCGTCGGTGGCCCCAAACCCGCTGCCGCGGCCCAGCAGTTCATAGGTATATCCGCTCTTTGGGTAGCCCTCCCGGGCCAGGTCCATCGCAAGCTGGTCCACCTTCTCGGTCGGCACCAAAATCGTGCCGGCGCCCTCCGCCTTGGTTTTGATCCCCATGTCGGCGAGCAGTTCCAGCACTTCGCCGGCCTGGCTGGGCTCCATGTCGCGGTACAGTACGGCGTACTGTGTACGCGTGAGCAGGACGAGCGCGACGACCATGACGGCAAGCGACACCCCTACGATGGTCAAAAAGCGGGTGCGATCTCTCTTTTCCGTCTTCTCCCACAGCTGCGTAAATTGTGTCTGCAACCGCCGTATCACCTGTGGCAATGTGACTCAACCCCTCCAAATCCCAGTCTCTTTGCAAAGTTCTCTCTGAACACTTTGTGCTGGGCGCCACGGCGGCGCTCTCAGATTTGCATGCGCATGATCTCCTGGTACGCTTCGATAATCTTGTTGCGGACCTGCAGCGTCAGGTTGAGCGCGATCTCCGCCTCCTGCGCCGCGATGGTCGCGGTGTGAATGTCCGGCACGGTGTCCAGTAAGGTCCCAAGGCCGGTCTGTTTGTCCGCGGCGTCCGTACTCACGACGGATGAGAGCGCTTCGCCCAGAAAATCAGAGAATGTCGCTCTGGACGGCGTCTCCGCCAGTTCGGACAGCGGCGCGGGTCGTGGGAGCGAAAATCCGGAAACACGACTGATCTCCATGCCATCCTCCTAACGTGGGTTGCATCTGCAACCCACAACCCAAATTCTTGTTTTTTGTTGCCGCTTCGCGGCAACAAGGTACTATGTGTCATCTGTTTTCGGACCGCCGGGCGGCCCCGTCTTTCGCCGGATCTTTCACGCACCGCGCCGGTCAGCGTCCGATCTGCAGCGCGCGGTTCGCAATGGCTTTGTAATTGCTGATGGCGGTGACGCTGGCGTCGTAGGCACGGGTGGCGGAAAGAAAATCCACCATCTCCCGCTCCATGTCGACGTTTGGCAGGCTCACATATCCGTTCTCGTCGGCGTCCGGGTGCTGCGGGTCGTACACGACCCGAAACGGCGTCTGCGTGTCCTCCTGTGTCGCCACAACGCGCACCCCGCCGCCGGCCGTGAGCCGGGTCCCCTCCGCGTGCAAGAAATCGGAAAACGTGGACATTGGGCGCTCCTGCACCAACACATACTTGCGTCGGTACGGACCCCCTCCGGCCGTGCGGGTTGTCAGGGCATTTGCGATGTTCTCTCCCGCGATGTCCATCCGATACCGCTCGGCGGTCAGCGCGGACGCGCTGATGTCCATGGCGCTAAATAAGTTCAAACCGAACATCCTCTCTCATGCGGGCCCGCGGCGCGGCCGGCTCAGCGGCCCTCGCGGATGACCAGCTTCAGCCGCGCGAGTTCCGCGTTCACCTTGACGGTCAGCATGTCGTACTTGATCGTGTTCTTAGCGAGTTCGACGTTCTCCTGGTCTACATCGACGTTGTTCTCGTCCATGCGCATCGTGTAGTGGTCGTTTGTCTCGACAGTCGGCGTGACCTGCCGCGGGTCCGCCGGGCCGCCGAACGCGACATGCCCGCCCCGCGTGCGCCGGGCCGCAAACCCGCCCTCCTCCGACGCCAACGCCGTCGCCAACGCACCCTCGAATTCTACGCGCCGGCTCTTATAATACGGTGTGTTGGCGTTGGCGATGTTCTGCGCGATGGTCTCCTGCCGCAGCCACGAGGCATCCAGCCCCCGCGCCAGCGTGTCGACCTGACGAAATATTTTCCCAAACAAGAAGCTCACCCAACTTTACAAAAAAAGAAGACAGGCCCGTACAAAGCCGGATCCGTCCTCGGCCATTCGACTTCTTCCTTGAAATGTCTCTGCAACGCCGCGGCACTCCGTTCTCGGAGCCCGTGCGCGATACTTATTCATCTGCTTTATCGAAAGAACCGAGATCAAAGATTAGCGCCGTGCGCCCTTCAGCCGAAGAAATTGGCCGACAGCAGCACGCCGCGCCCCGCGGCCGTGAGGGCCGCCTCGATTTTTTTCAGATAGTTTTGCGTCTCCGCCGGCAGCCGCGCCGCCTGGGCCGGGTCGCCCGCGTCGGTCACGCCCCGGGTCTTCAGGCCGTTCGCGCCGCAATTGTAGGCAGCCAGCGCCGTCCGCACGTCGCCGTCGAACCGGATGATCTGGCCGAGCAGACAGCGTATGCCGCCGTCGATGTTCTGCGCCGGATCCAGCGCGTCTTGCACGTCCAGCGCCTCGGCGGTCTCCGGCATGAGCTGCATCAGCCCCATCGCGCCCGCGGAGGAGATGAGGCTGGGGTCAAACCCCGACTCGACCTGCACCACCGCACGGATCAGCGCGGGATCCACGCCGTACGACTCGGCGGCGGACACAATCAGACTCTCGTACGGATAGGCCTCGGCCGGACTGCTCGGCACGTTCGCGATATCCGCAACGTCCGCGACGTCCGCGGCGCCTGTGGCGTCCGCTGCCGTTTCCGCCGCGGGGGCCGCGGAGGCGCGCGCGACGGCCTGGGCAAACAGTGTCGGGAAGGCGATCCCGGTCTCCTGGGTGATCTCCTCCATCCGCACCGAAAGCCGCGCGCCGATCTCCGCCATCCGCGTCTGGACAAATTGCATCGAAAAATCAGACAATACAGACACCTCCAGAGCGATAATCAAAAATTGATAAGAAAAAATGGATAGTTGTCGTCGGCCTTTTGCGGGAGCGGCGCCATTGTTTGGCAGTCCCTCATGGCTTGTTGGGGAAATAGTTGTTGCCCAGTAGCATGGGACGCTTGATCACTTCCACGACGCCGCTGCCCACGTAGGCGAACAGCGTCCGGCTCACCTGGCCGCCCGTGTCCACGTCCGAGTGAAACAACGAGAGGCGGCGCAGCATCTCCCTGACGCCCGAGAGATTCTTCTCCCCAATGCGAAAATAGTCGTTGTGGCCGTGCGCGTCGATGCCGCCGTAAAGGGAGATGAGCAGTTCTTCCCGCCGTACGCCGAACCGCCGCACCATTTGCTGCAGCAAAAATCCGGGGGCCAGGTCCGCATAACGGCTGGGCAGGTCGCCGGCGGGGAGCGTGCGGGACACCGGCAGCTGGATGTGCGCCATCCCCATGCACGGGCGGTGGCTGCTGTAGTAGATGAGTCCCACACAGGTTGACAAGGCGAAGGTCTTGATCACATCGTCGGGATTGTCCGATACCGCCCAGCCGCCTATGCTCACAATGTGTTCCATGCTTCCGCCCACGCCTCTCTCCTACACCTTGTGCTCATCCTCGCATGCGTTTACCCCCGGCGGAGGGTTTTTGCGCTGTCCAGCAGAAGATGCGCGATCTGTTCGAGACTGGCTTGCCGGACGACGGCGCCCATCTCAAAAGCCTTGCGCGGCATCCCGTAGACGACGCTGCTGTGTTCGTCCTGCCCAAGGGTGTATGCGCCCCGCCGGCGCATCTCCAGCAAGCCCTGGGCTCCGTCGGCCCCCATGCCGGTCAGGATGACGCCCACGGCGTTGGCGCCGGCGCTGGCCGCCACGGAGGAAAACAGTACGTCCACCGACGGACGGTGCCCGCTGACCTTCTCGCCCGGCGCGCACTGCACCAGGTAACCGCCGCCCGCTTGGGCTCTCACCCGCGTCTGCAGGTCCCCGGGGGCGATGAGCACCAGCCCCTGCCGGACCTCGTCGCCGTCCCGCGCCTCCCGGACGTGCATGCGGCATTCCCGGTCCATGCTTTCCGCATACATGCGTGTGAAATCCGGCGGCATATGCTGCACGATGACCATACCGGGAAAATCGGCCGGAAGCTGACGCAGGATCTGCGCCGTGCTTTGCGTGCCCCCGGTGGACGCGCCCAGCGCCACGATCCCGCCGAATGGGCGCCCTTTGACGCTCCCCGTTTCGCACCCAGCCCCGTCGCCCGCCATCGCGCGTCGGCGTCGGGCGATCGTGCTGTGGTCGGCGATCTTGATTTTCTGGATCACATCACCGCAAAATCGGTTCAGATCTTCGCTCGTGGAAAGACTCGGCTTGTGCAGGAAACAGAGGGCGCCCGCTCGAAGCATCTCGTTTTCGTGCCAGGCGTCGGCGCCCATTGCGATGACCGGCGTCGGCTGCTTTTGAAGCAGAGCGCGCAGCGCGCCTGTCCCTCCGGGCAAAAACAACGCGCTCTCAACCACCAGTACGTCCGGCTTCAAAAGCAGCATGCGCCCCTGCCCCTCCTGGGGATGCGAGGATTCACCCATCACCGAGAGTGCCGGTTCCCGCGCGATCTGCTGCGCGAGCGCCGCGCGGAGGGTAATGGAATCTTCCACCAGAAATACCCGGATCGTCCGGTTCATGGGACCCTCTCCTCTGCGCACACCGCCGGCGGACACCGGGACACAAGGCGCTTTTTCTGCATTTTGTTAAAATATAGTTTTGCAAATGTCATCAAATAGTGTCGAAAAACGGCAAAAACTTTGTCGAATGTCGAAACATTTGCCCCGATATATGCCTCTGTCTTGATATGTTCCAAATTTTGTTATTTTACTATGTTTTGGCGTAAATGGACGGTTGAATGAAGTCAAACAGGGTCTCTCCCTTGGAGATTGTCTCCGACAGACCGATGAACAGATGCCCGCCCGGTTCCAGCGCCTCGTAAAAACGCTGCAGCAGCGCGTCACGCGTCGGCTGGTCGAAATAGATCATCACATTGCGGCAGAAGATGACGTGGAACTTCCGGCGAAAGGGCAGGCGCGTCTCCATCAAATTGAAAGAACGGAAGATGACCTCGCTTTGCATGGCCTCGCTGACCTTGTACCGGCCCGGCCCTACTTTGCGAAAGTACTTCGTCCTCCAGGCATGCGGCACATTGTCGAGCCGCTCTTCGCCGTAGACGCCCTCCCGGGCCTGGGCCAGCACCACAGGGGAGATGTCGGTGGCCAGGATCTTTGTGTCCCAGCCCGCCTTGCCGAGGCCCAAGTACTCGTCGATGACCATGGCGGTGGTGTACGGTTCCTCGCCCGACGAACAGCCGGCGCTCCAGATGCGCAGGTCTTTGTCGCGCAGCGACTTCTCCAACTTTGGGAGGATGCTCTCTCGCAGAAAGTTGTAGTGCTGCTCCTCCCGCATAAAATAGGTGTAGTTCGTAGTCAGACGGGTCACCAGCATCTTGGCTTCCTCGCCGGTCCTGTCGTTTGCCACGCACTCGATGTACTCGTTCAGAGAGGAAAAGCCCTTGTGATTGATGACATTCCAGAGCCGGCCCTCCACGAGGGAGAGTTTGTGCTCCAGATTGATCCCATAGTGCTCCCGCATGTAATGCACAAGTCGTATGAATTCGTCGTGTTTGATTTTTTCCATCCCGACGCGTCTCGCCCCCCGTCTTTGACAGATAACAACGGATCAGATAACAGATAACAGCCGGCGTGCGCGGCCGCCGGCCGCATCGTATTATAATATCGTATGCAATGGGAGAAAAGTTGACAAGCGCCGCCCTCGGCGGAGGCGGTGGCGGCCAATTGGGAAACAAACGCAAACAACCCACTATATGTTGTGGAAAGCACAACATATAGTGGGTTCGAAGACCTTGCGGAGACGGCACTCATCCCGTTACGGGCGCATTCTGTCGACGTCGGCCATGGCCGACGAGGCCGCAGCAGCGTCGACCGCTTTGTTTTCGATCAGGCGGGTCAGCAACGTGACGCTGGCGCCCTTCATGCGCGCAGAGAGCGCGTAGTAGGAGAGATACACCACCTGGTCGCGGTAGAAGGGTACGCGCACCATGGCGGCCTCGGCGGCCGAGAGGATCGACGTCTCGACGGCAAAGTCGAGGGCGCGTTCCCAGGCAAAGTCGCCGGCCGGCCGGTCGCTGTAACCCAGCGCGCGCAGCAAAAAGGTCATGTACTGCTCCGGCGTCACCGAACGGTCCGGCGAGAAGAGCCCCTTCTCCAAAGAGGTGCCGGCGGTATAGCCGCGGCTGTACGCATACCCCACGTAGGGGCGCCCCCAGTCCGGTACGTCGCGGAACGGGCCGGCGCCTTCCTGATAGGCCAGCGCCGCGCTCTCCTCCCCCAGCAGGCGGATCATCATCACAAGCGCCTC
Organism: Oscillospiraceae bacterium; assembly: GCA_031265355.1. Lineage (NCBI taxonomy): Bacteria > Bacillati > Bacillota > Clostridia > Eubacteriales > Oscillospiraceae > Oscillospiraceae bacterium. The sequence continues at coordinate 77,384 of JAISCT010000042.1, forward strand.
CAACCGGCTGGGCGCCCGCTCCAGGTGGTAACCCGTCGGGGTCCCAAGGAAGAGCTTCACCGCATACAGTGCGTCGGCCAGGTCGGTGTACTGTGGCTGGTACGCGGGCGTCAACGAATAGTGCCCGTCCACTGTCACGGTGGCGGTGTCGCTCACGATCCGGAGCCCCGTGCCCGCCCGGTCCGCCACCAACAGCCGCTGCCCCGCGGGCACCGCGGCCCCCGGCGCCATCTCCCGCCCGGTGGAGATGTTGACGACGGCCGCACCGGACGGTCCGTTCACCTGTGCGTCGCCGGTGTGCAGGACAAAACCCGTCCCCACGCTGCCCGTCAGGACATCCCCCTTGCGGCAGGCGATCGGCGTGAGATGCGCGGCAAAGCCGTAGCGCACGCCGGCGGTCTTCTCAAGGTATTCTTCGGCCAGGGCGTTCACAACCGCCGCCCGGTCCGTCGGCCGCACGCCGGCGGACTGCGTCTCCAGCTTTCGCACGGCATCGTCAAAGAGGGGTTTCCAAACGGTCTCGGCTCTGTCGCTCACCTGTTTGCTTAGCATGGGGAAGAATATTTTTTCCAGATAGCTCAGCGTAATCGCCGGATCGGACGCCGAACCGGCGCTTCCCCAGGCCATCACAAAGCTGCAAAACAATGCCGTCAACAGCACGGCCGCCACACATCGCCGTCTCACAAAGTCCCTCCTCTCCCCAAAAGATGTCGATCTGTTCTGTAAAATTTCTCCAATTCTTCCTCAAAACTGACGGATCACGGCGGTCACGCGACCCAGAAGGGTACAGTCGGAGCCGTCGATTGGCTCGTAGTCCGGGTTTTCCGGCAGCAGCCGCACCGTACCGGCGGCAATCTCCAGCCGTTTGACGGTCGCCTCGTCGCCGAGGAGCGCCACGACAATCTCCCCCGTGCGGGCGGCGGCCTGCCGGCGCACCACCACATAGTCGCCGTCTAAAATACCGGCCCCCACCATGGAATCGCCGCTCACGCACAGCGCGAAGAACTCGCCTCCGTCACCCGGGTCGTAGGGCAATGTCCCCAAATCCTGTTCATACGCCAGGATGGGCCGCCCGGCCGTCACCTCGCCGAGGATGGGCACCCCTGGGACACTTTCCGGCACGCAGATGGCGCGGGTCTTGCGTTCGTCCCGGACGATATGCCCGGCTTCGTGCAGACGCTTTAAGTACCCGTGGACCGTGGAGGGCGAACGCAGACCGACGGCCGCGCCGATCTCTCGCACGGAGGGCGGATACCCCTGCCGCGCGGTGGCGGTGAGAATGAACTGATAGATCTCGCTCTGTTTGCTGTCCGAACGGCGCATGACCCACTCCCCCATGACAATTTACAGTGTGCAGCTTACAAATGGCGCGAGGGCGTATGGGGACGCCTGCGCTTTGCCGTGCTTATCGTATCACAACCTGTTTCGAAATGCAAACGCTTGTTCTGCTTGGTCATGTTTCTTATCCAGTTTGGAAAATTGTGGATTTTTTCAGCCGGCTTTGCCGCGGCCGCCTTCCGTGAGACCGCGCAGGGCACGGTAACGGGCGGGTGTCATGCCCGCATATTTTTTAAACACCTTGGTGAAATAACTCTGGTCCTCAAAGCCGATGCGCTCACAGATGTCTGTGATGGACTCTGTCTCCGACAACAGCAGCAGTTTACTTTTCTCAATGCGCAGCCGGTTTAAATACGCGTTGAACGTGGACCCCATCGTCTCTTTGAACACCTTACTGAAGTAGGAGGGCGAGAGATACACCTCGCCGGCCACCTCCTCCAGCGTCAGTTTTTGGACGTAGTGCTTCTTGATGTAGTCGACCGCCTTGAACATCATGTCCTTGTGCTTGATGTCCGTCATGTCGAACACGTAGCGCAAAAACCGCGTCATGATGCGCGACAGCCACAGCGACAGCGCCTCCACGGAGTGCAGGTGGTCGATCTCGGAGAGATAGCGATCGTTCAAAAAGAACACCTGCTCGCTGTCGGCGCCGCCGGTCATCGCCGCGCGGGAGAGCAGCACAAGGAGCTCCAGCACCCGCGCCCGGACAGTCTCCAGCCGGTCGCCCGCGGAAAGGCGGATGTGGCCCAGCAGGTCGCTGAGCAGCCGCCGGGCGGTGTCCCTGTCGCCGGACGAGAGCGCCGCCAGCAGCTCCCGCTCTGTCTCCAGCGGGTAAAAATAGGCGCCGTCCTTTTGTTTTTGGAAATGCCGGATCGCCGAGTGGATGTCCGCCTCCTGCCGCCGGGCCTCCACGGCGTCCTGACATTCCTCGGTCAGCCGCGCCGACACATCCCGGGCCGCGCAGGCCAACAGATCGGACAGGTGGCGCGTGCGCTCGGGAGAGGCCGGTACAAAACAGGCCAGCAGCTCTTGAAACTCCTCAAACAGCGAAGCGTCCAGCCCGTTTCTCTCCAGCACGTCGTGTACGATGTAGTCCTCTTTGTCGGCGATGAGCAGCGGACCGCCCACCAGCCCGCCCGCGAGCTGCCCGTCCACCGTGATGGGCGAGGCAAAATGGGCCATGCCGGTGCAGCAGTAATAGAGATACTGCCCGCCGAAGCGGTCGGCCTGATAACAGCCGTACAGATGCACCTGGCCGCACGTCGGCGACTGCCCGGTGATCTCGCCCAGGCGGTGACAGAAATCACAGCGGGCGTCGGTGACCCGCTGTTCAAACAAAACCTCTCCGTCGATGTTGAGCACCAAGCATCCCACGCCGGTGGCCTGCGCAAAGGACTTCGCACAGGCGATGGCGTGTGCCGGATCAAACAGAATCGGCGCGTCGGACCAGGACAAACAATCGTCTCCCTTCGAAGTGACCGCGGACCGTGCGTCTTTGGGGCTCCGCCCTTACAGGGCGATCTCTTCCGGGTCACTGCCCCGAATGAGCAGAAGTTTGTAGGGTTTTCCCGTCTTGAGACAGGTCATGATCACGTGGCGTGTCCCGCGGGAGACGCCGTCCCACAGGATGAGTACATAGTCGGCCTCCCGCACGATCCGACCGTTGCGCACCAGCGGCGCCGCACGGTCAAAGAGATGGTAGTCCGGGCGGATCACCGTGAGACGCAGCCCTGCCTCCGCGGCGTACCGCTCCGCCAGCGTGTCTATCCCGACGGCGCCGCCACTGATGATTTCGCTGCACCCCGTCGGGATATGCTGGCACAGCACCGTGTAGCAGGCATCGCCCAACCCGCGTGAGCCCACAACGGCCACCTTCACAACACCATGCCCCCTCACCGGCGCCCGACGGCTTTCTATATGGTAATTTTGGTTATTTTAGGCCCGGCCGCCGGCCACGTCGGCCAGCGCCGCAAGGCGGCGCTGAAACAACTCCGTCCGCGCGGGGACATCCGGCGCCCCGAAGATCGCGTGGCCCACCACGAAGACGTTGGCCCCCGCCTCCGCCGCCAGGGGCAGGTTGTCCAGCGTGAGACCCCCGTCCACCTCCAACTCACACGAGGGACGGCAGCGGTCCAGCATTCGGCGCACCGCGCGGATCCTGTCCGGCGTACCGGGCAGGAAGGACTGCCCTCCGAAACCCGGCTCGACAGACATGACAAGCACCAAGTCACAGAGCGGCAGATAGGGCGCCAGCGCCTCGACGTTGGTGCCGGGGCGCAGCGTGATCCCGGGGTGCGCGCTCCGCGCGCGGATCTCCCGCAACGACGCCTTCAGGACATCCGGCGCATCTGACTCCACATGCAGCGTCAGCACGGCGGGGGCGGCCGACAGAAAGTCGTCCAACAGCCGGGAGGGCCGCTCCACCATCAGGTGCACATCCAGCGGCCTCGGCGCCGCACGCGCCAAACTCCGCACCACCGGCGGACCGATTGTGAGGTTTGGCACAAAGTGCCCGTCCATCACGTCGACGTGGATCCAATCCGCCGCACCGACGCGCGCCATCTCGGCCGCCAAGTGCGCAAAATCGGCCGAGAGCAGGGAGGGAGAAAGCCGATAGGTCATCGCTGTCACGTCCCTCATCCGGTCCGGCCGGCCCGGGGGCCACCCTCACCCGCACCGGGATCTCTATTTTCTCATAAGCATATCACAGCTGCCCGCGAAAGTAAACCGCGGGCAGCTTTAAATCTTTAAAACAGTTTCGATTGTTTGCGGAAAATTCACAACCGCTCGTGAAATCCTCAAAAATCTATCAATTGGGGGATTTAATTCCTTTGAATTTTTTGTTATACTGTATTTGGGGTGAAATATATGATTACACGCGCGATTGAAGAAAGCATTCGCAAAGAGGTCAATTCCGGCAGAAAAGCGGTCATTCTGCTCGGAGCGCGGCAGGTGGGCAAGACAACGCTCACAAACGCACTCTTTGGTGAGCGCAACGATGTGCTGTGGCTGAATGGCGATACGTCAAATGCCCGCACGCTGCTGACCGCGCAGAGCGTGGAACAGCTGCGCGTCATAATCGGCAAACATACTGTACTCGTCATCGACGAGGCACAGTGGGTTCCCGACATTGAAATTGTGCTGAAGCTCATTATCGACAATATCCCGCAGGTCAAAGTTGTAGCGACGGGCAGCTCGTCGCTCGACTTGGCTATCGGAACGTCCGAACCGCTGACGGGACGCAAACGGCAGTTTACTCTGTTTCCGCTTTCGTTTGCGGAGATGGCTGCCCATCACGGGCAGTTCGCGGAACAAAATCTGCTCCAGCATAGGCTTGTCTATGGCTATTACCCCGACGTCGTCACTTCGCCGGGCGAGGAACGCCGCCTGTTGCAGGAGTTATCCGACAGCTATCTCTACAAGGACATTCTTGCGCTTGATAAAATCAAGAAGTCGGAGCAGCTCACGCGCTTGCTCCGTGCGCTGGCGTTCCAAATCGGCTCGCAGGTGTCGTACACAGAGCTTGGGCAGCTGTGCGGGCTTGACAACAAAACTGTCGAGAAATATCTCACGATTTTGGAGCAGACGTTCGTGGTTTTCCGGCTTCGCTCATACGCGCGCAATTTGCGAAACGAACTGAAAACAAGCCGCAAAATCTACTTCACGGACAATGGCATCCGCAACGCGTTGATTGCGGATTTTCGCCCTGTAGAGCTGCGCGACGATGTGGGCAAGTTGTGGGAGAATTATCTCGTAAGTGAGCGATTCAAACGCAATTCATACGCCGAAAGCTACGCAAATCCATGGTTTTGGCGCACATCGTCACAGCAGGAAATCGATTATATCGAGGAACAGGACGGTCATTTGTCTGCGTACGAGTTCAAATGGAATCCGTCCGCGAAAACCAAACAGCCAAAGACGTTTTTAGAAGCCTATGCCAATCGCTCTTTCGCTGTGGTGCATCGGGACAACTTTGTGGAGTTTTTGATGTAGAGGCGACAAGAGCTTTGTGGTTCTGTCACAAAGAGGGCGGGTCGGTTCTGTGGAGAGTTGTATGGATTGATAAATTTTTATCAATCTGCTTGACGGGCCGGCCCCAATTTGTTAAAATTGTAACGAATCAGGTATGGCCGCTCCCCACCGTCCCCGCCGCTGCCTTGCGCGGCTCCGTGTCCGCGTGGGGAGGGCCAATGTCAGGAACTGTTCAAAGCATTCACAACCTGTTGTTGAACAGTTTCTCAGGAAGAGGTGTTGTCATGAGTCGGACATATCCCCTCGTGGACAGCGTGGACGCGCTGCAAGACGCATTTCGGCGTGTGCGGGCGGCCCAGACGGTCTTCGCCGGTTATACCCAGGAACAGGTCGATCCTATCTTTCGGGCGGCCGCTTCCCGCGCGGCCAAAGCGCGCATCCCCCTCGCCAAGGCAGCGGTCGAAGAGACCGGCATGGGTCTTCTCGAAGACAAGGTTGTCAAAAATCTCTACGCCAGCGAATATGTCTACAACGCGTACAAAGACGTGAAGACCTGCGGCGTGATCGAGCGGGACGCCGCCGCCGGTTTTCAGCGCATCGCCGAACCAGTGGGCGTGATCGCGGCGGTCATCCCGACCACAAACCCCACTTCCACCGCGATTTTCAAGGCGCTGCTCGCCCTCAAGACCCGCAACGGGATCGTCTTCAGCCCGCACCCCCGCGCCAAGGCGTGCACGATCGCGGCGGCCCGGCTGGTCCTGGAGGCCGCGGTCGAGGCCGGCGCGCCCGCGGACGTCATCGGGTGGATCGACGTGCCGAGCCTCGATCTCACAAACCTCGTCATGCGGGAGGCCGATCTCATCCTCGCGACGGGCGGCCCCGGCATGGTCCGGGCGGCCTACGGGAGCGGCAAACCCGCCGTCGGCGTCGGCGCGGGCAACGTGCCCGCCGTCATCGACGACTCGGCCGACATCGCGCTCGCGGTGAGCTCGATCATCCACTCCAAGACCTTCGACAACGGCATGATCTGCGCCTCTGAGCAGTCGGTCATCGTGCTGGCTCCCGTCTACGACGCCGTGAAACGGGAGTTCATCGCGCGCGGATGCCATTTCCTGGGGGCGAACGAGATCGACAAGGTGCGAAAGACCCTCCTGATCAACGGCGCGCTGAACGCCAGGATCGTCGGGCAAAGCGCCCCGAAGATCGCCGCCCTCGCGGGCATTCAGGTACCGGAGACGACAAAGATCCTCATCGGCGAGGTGGAGAGTGTGGCGCTCTCGGAGGAGTTTGCGCACGAAAAGCTCTCTCCCGTGCTGGCCATGTACCGGGCCGGGAACTTCGAGGACGCGCTTTCCAAGGCGGAGCGCCTGGTGGCGGACGGCGGACTCGGCCACACCGCGTCGATCTACCTGGACCCCGGCGTGCGGCGGGACCGGCTGGACGCCTTCACCGCGCGGATGCGCACCGGCCGCGTCCTCCTCAACACACCCTCCTCCCAGGGGGGCATCGGGGATCTCTACAACTTCAAGCTGGCGCCCTCGCTGACGCTGGGCTGCGGCTCGTGGGGCGGCAACTCGGTCAGTGAAAACGTGGGCGTCAAACACCTGCTGAACATCAAGATCGTCGCCGAGAGGAGAGAGAACATGCTCTGGTTCCGCGCGCCCGGAAAGATCTATCTCAAACGGGGCTGTCTGCCCACGGCGCTCACGGAGATCGGGCGCGAGCTCCGCCGGACGCGCGTCTTCATCGTGACGGACACGTTTTTATACGAGAACGGCTGCACGTCGGCCGTCACGCGCAAGTTGGACGAGCTGGGCCTCACGCACACCGTCTTCCACCGAGTGGAGCCGGATCCGACACTGGCCTGCGCCCGCGAGGGCGCGCGGCAGATGGCGGACTTCCGGCCGGACTGCATCGTCGCGCTGGGCGGCGGCTCGGCGATGGACGCGGCCAAGATCATGTGGGTGCTCTACGAACACCCCGAGGCGGACTTCTCCGACATGGCGATGCGTTTCATGGACATCCGCAAGCGGGTCTACGGCTTTCCGAAGATGGGCGAAAAAGCCTACTTCATCGCCGTCCCGACGACGGCCGGCACGGGCTCCGAGGTCACGCCGTTCGCCGTCATCACGGATGAATGTACCGGCATCAAATATCCGCTGGCCGACTACGAACTGCTGCCGAACATGGCCGTTGTGGATGCGGATCTCATGATGAACGCCCCGCCGGGGCTCACCGCCGCGTCCGGGATCGACGCCGTCACGCACGCGCTGGAGGCCTACGCCTCCCTGCTGGCCACCGACTACACCGACGCGATGGCCCTCGGCGCGCTGAAGCTCCTGTTTGCCCACCTGCCCCGCGCCTACGAGCGCGGGGCGCAGGACCCGGAGGCCCGCGAGAAGACCGCAAACGCCGCCACGATGGCGGGGATGGCCTTTGCCAACGCCTTCCTCGGCGTATGCCACTCGATGGCGCACAAGCTTGGCGCTTTCCACCATCTGCCCCACGGCGTGGCCAACGCGCTGCTCATCTGTGAGACCATCCGCTTCAACGCCGCCGAGGCGCCGACGCGGATGGGAACCTTCCCGCAGTACGATCACCCCCGCGCCCGGGCGCGCTATGCCGCCGTCGCCGACGCACTCGGCCTGCCGGGTCGGGACGAGGCCGCCAAGGTCGAGAGTCTGCTTGGGGCGCTGGAGGCGCTGAAGGCGCGTATCGGCATCCGACCAACCATCCGCGGCTACGGCGTGGACGAGGCCGCTTTCCTGAGCCGTCTCGACGAGATGGCGGAGCAGGCCTTCGACGACCAGTGCACCGGCGCGAACCCGCGCTATCCGCTCATCGGCGAGATCCGTCAGATGTATCTGAACGCCTACTACGGCCCGGACGCGCCCTCCCAGCGCCGGGCGAAGGAGGAGACAGTATGAAGCTGGAGCATGTGCTCGCGGCGCGGCCGACGAAGACCATCTACCGGGACGGGGACCTCGCGATCAAGCTCTTTCAAGAGGGGTACTCCGCCGCGGACGTACTGAACGAGGCTCTGAACCACGAGATCGTCTACGAGGCCGGGGTGCGCGTGCCGCGGCTGGACGCCGTGACAAAGATCGACGGCCGCTGGGCCATTGTGCTCGCGTTTGTCGAGGGGCAAACGCTGACGCAGCGCATCGAAGAGGCCCCCGACAAGGCAGAGGCGTATCTCGCGCAGATGGTCGACATCCAGCTGGAGATCCATCGCTTCACGGCCGAGCGGCTGCGCCATCACACGGACAAGATGCACGCGAAGATCCGCAAATCGGGTCTCGACGCCACGACGCGCTACGAGCTGCACACCCGTCTCGACGGGCTGCCGCGACATTCGAAGCTCTGCCACGGCGATTTCACGCCGGGCAACGTGATCCTCACGTCTTCCGGCAACCCCTATGTCATCGACTGGTCGCACGCCACGCAGGGCAACGCCTCGGCCGACGCGGCCCGCACCTACCTGCGCTTCAAACTGGCCGGGCCCCGCTACGACGCGTACGCGGAGACCTATCTCGACCTCTTCTGTCAGAAGAGCGACACGGCCCGGCAGTATGTGCAGAAGTGGCTGGCCATCGTCGCCGCCTCCCAGCTCGTCAAAGGCAACCCCGAGGAGCGGGCGCTTCTGCTCTCCTGGGTAAGCGTCGTGGAGTACGAGTAGGCGCTTCGCGCCTTGTGAATTGTCCGCACAGCGGACAATTCACAAATACGGGGCTTGATTCGAGGCGCTGTGGCGCCTCGCAGGGAACCGGGGTGTGGGAATGAATCCCACACCCCGGTTTGTTTGTTTTTCGATTATTTCCCTCATATTTTCTCGCTGTACCGCTTGAAAATTGTGACGACCTCGGCGCGGGTGGATGTCCCCTTTGGTACAAGCGCCAAGGGGGTGCGGCCTTGGATGATCCCCGCGGCGACGGCCCACTTCATGGCGTCCACCGCCCAATCTGAGACGCTGTTCGCGTCGGCAAACGGTGACAAATCGGCCGGCGCGCTGACATCCCGGCCTTTGGCTTTGGCGTAACGGTGCAGGATCACCACAGCCTGCTCGCGGGAAACCAAGTCGTTTGGCGCAAATGCGCCGCTTCCGTAGCCCAGCACAATCTCCTTCTGGCCGGCCCACAAAATGGCGTTGGAATACCACTCGCCGCCCTTGACGTCGGGGAAGGGGAGAGCGCCGCTCACCGCCGGCTCGCCCTCCAAGCGATACAGCACGGTCACCAGCATGGCCCGCGTCACGCGGACGTTGGGGGAGAATTTGTCCGCGCTGGTGCCGATCACGAGGCCGCTGCGATACGCGTACGCCACGGCGTCATAGAACCAGTCGCCTGTTCTCACGTCGACGAAGGGCAGCGCCGAATCGGGCAGCGCGCCGGGGGCCGTACCTGTTGCGCCGGATGATTGACCCGCGTATGTCCAGTGCGCGTAAATCGTGGTGTCTTCCGTGAATACATGATCAAGCGTGACCAACTCGCCCCCGCTGGCCGCGGTATACCATCCGCCGAAACGATCGTTGTTTCTCACAGGCGTGGGCAGGGCGGACAGTCTGCCGTCGGCGCCCGTCCTCGCGCTCGCCGGGGATACGCCGCCGCCGGCGTTGAAGGTTACGGTCACGCCTTCCGTCGTACCGCTGTAGCGGATCTCTCTGGTCTCCGGGTCGCGCGAGAAGTGTTTGAAGAAGTCCCAGATGAGCGCGGCATACCCCTCGAAGTGACAATGGTTGATATCCTCCCACGTGGCGAACCTGACCATGGGAACGCCGCCCGCATTGTACCACGAGTTGACTTTGTAGACCTGCCCGTGTTTGGTCTCGCCGATTTCCAGCCCTTTGCGCTCGAAGCCCCAGAGCGGATACGTTTCAAAGTCCTGCGCGGGCAGGTTCGTCATGTTGTTCAGGGACAGAGCGCCGTTCAGCTGGTTCAAGGCGCTCGGCCTGGCGGCGGGCTGGTAATCCACATTGTTCCGGCTGAGGTATTTGTCCCCCGTCGAATGGAAGTTCTGAACCGACTGGCCTTGGCCGAAGAGCGGCCCGTTGCCGAAGGTGTCCTGGGTTCTGGGCTGCACCAGCATGTAGGGAAGGTCCATCTGGTCGATCAGCGTCTTCACCTGCTCGTATTCAAACCCCTGATCGCCGCCGCTCCGCGGGTCGACCGGCGCCGCTGCGGCCAACAAGTGCCCATTGTCCACCGCGTTGAAATTCGTGGATCTCGCGCCGCCGGAGAACCCGGACACGTAGATGCGGGATTCGTCAATGTTGTATGCTTCCAAAACTGCCGCCAAAATGGCATTGAAGTCACCCGCATTGACATTCGACAGCACGGGGTCGCCCGGGTCGTTTTTCGAGGGACCGACCAAAATGAACCGCTCCCTGCCGGCCACATCCACCCAGCCGTTGGCCTCCGCCTCGAACACCGGGTGGTCGCTCCCGCCGTGCAGTGAAAATACCAGCACGAACTTTTTGCCGGGGTTGTACCCCGGATGGCCCGCGATGGCTTCACTGGGTACCCACTCGTACCAGCCGCCGCCGTTTGCGTTGGCCGCCGGAGCGACGTTGTAGTCCCGGTCAAATACGGTCAGACCCAACTCGTCCGCAACCGGACGCCCCATCAGGGTAAACACTTCGTCGGTCAGTACGCCGCGCCCGTATGGATTCGTTTGCGCCAGATTGATGTTGTCCCACAGACGGGTCTCAAGCGCCTGGCGCACCGTCCGCTTGAAGATCGCCTTCCAGGCTCTGTTCAATACATCCGCGTCGAGGGCAGTGGCGGCGGCATCCACCACGACCCGCTGCAAGTCGTTCGCGGCGTTGGTATACACCGTGACGGTGTCCGGCAGGAGGGGATTGACCGCGGCATCGACAACGGCGGCGCCGTTCAAAGCCTTGTAATAGTTCACGGCCGCCGCCGAGCTTGCGATGTACGCCGGCAATGTGATATCCCCCGCGCGCGCGCCTGCCGGCGCCGTACCGCCGACAAGCAGGGCGCCGGCGATCCGCCGGGCGTTCTCCGTCATGTGTTCGCTGACAAATGTGGCGCCGCCGTCCTCCGCGACAAGATATTGCATCTGCCCGTAGGTGAGTGTAATGCCGCGCTTTGCGCCAATCGCCGCCATGACCGCCGCCTTTGCCAGCGCCGCTGTCCCGTGTTCGGCCAAGGCGGCCGGATACGCGTCACTGTACGCCACGGGGTCGTATCCATACCACTCTTCGGTAAACCAGAGGTAATCCTGCAGCTCCCAATACACGTCGACGTCCTCAGAACCCCAGGTGTCTCCGACCGGGTTCATCACCATGATCGCGCCTTTTTGTGCATTGGCCAGATCGACCAAGCCGATGGCCGTGATGTACGCCCACGCGTCTTTCCGCGTGTCAAACTTTTCATCCGCGTAGACATAAAAGACGGGGGTCATCATCGGCCTCGGCACATACAGGTCGGGCGCAATGTATGTGTATGTGACGCTGCCGTCCGCGCCGAGATCGTCTACTTGCGTGAAATTGTCGGGCGCCGGGTCTCTCAGGTCCACATTGATCATCGGGATGGCGCCGTAGGTCGTGCCGTTCTGCGCATTGGTCACCTCGCGGCCGACGTTCATGGATCCCGTGCCGCTCCAGAATACGCCGTAGGCCGAACCGCCGCCGGTGAAGTCGGTGCGGCTGCTGGGGGAGCGGGTCCAACTGTCGGCCAGGCCTGTCATGCCCTGCGTGTTGCTGTTTTTCGAGCCCTGCGCGATGGCGTAGGCAGTCGCTGTCATGTAGCCGTTTCTGTAGTTGACCAGGTTCCAGCCGTCGCCGGCCAGATACGCGGGGCCGAAGTACGCGAAGTATTCTTCCCCGCTGATGGCGTAGACATAGTCCTGCGTGTCTTCGCCGGTGGTGGTGGCAAGCACCCAGGGGCTGTTCGGGTTTGTCTCGTTGTTGGGGCTGCCACCCAGCTCGGCAAAGAGCACCCGGTCGTAGGCCGGGAAGGTGCCTGTCGTGCCGTTGTAGCCGTTCTCACGGGTGTCGTATAGATTGGGGTCCCACTTGATATCGCCGGAATGGTCCATCTTGACCGTGGTCAGCTTGATCTTCTCTTTGTCCGCCGCGCTGAAGGCGGCGTCGTAGAAGCCCACCGTGTCGCCGGCGCCGCCCTTATTGTAGGAGACGCCGCCGCGGCTGTTCATCCAGGCGCGCAGGTTCGAATCCTTCCAGGCGTTGCTGGCCTTGCCCGCGTCCAGATTGAACTGTACGGCGTTCAGCGCGTGCGCGGAGATCAGCACGGCGGTCGCGCCGCCGTCTTTGATGTCCAGCAAGCGCCAGCTGACGGGGTCTTTCACGGCGCCGGTCGCGTCGCTCTGCGGGTAGGCGCCGAAGTCCGCGACCACGTCGTCGCCGGTGCCGATTTTGCCGTCTTCGCCGCCGTAGAGTTTGAATCCGTTGCCCAGCGAAACATAGGGGGCGCTTTGCGCGTCGAATGCGACTTTTGCGTTTTGCACCAGCGTCTTGCCCGTCGGGTTGACCACGCGGTCGTCGTCGTCTGTGCCGGCCACCCCGTCGGGCCCGACGATGACAGTTTCACCCGTGACCCCATGGGTCGCGGTGCCGTCTTCCGCATACGTCCAACTGAGGAAGTCCTCGGCCATGATGCGGAACAATTGCGGCCAGGTCGCCCAGTCGTGCGCGCCGGGTACGACTGCGTGGCCGGGGTCAAGCCCCGCTTCCCGCAGCTTCGCCACGAAATTCTCAATGTTCTGCGCGGTGTTGTTCATCGCGGGATAGTATTTGCGCTGCGGATCCCACACGCCCGCGCCGCCCATCACTCTGGCAAAATCGAGGTTCTCCAGTTCGGACAGATCTTTGCCGCCATTGCCATTGCTCCATACGCCGAAGTAGCCAAATTCCGTCGGGAATTCATAGTAGAGGTTCGAAGTGAACCCCCCGCCGGAAGACAGGCCTGCAAACGCCCGGTCTTTGCCCAGCGTAGAAACATGGTAATGCGCCTCCATGTAAGGAACAAGATCGTCTACCACATCTGGTCGTCCCAGTCCGTTGTTGTTGTCGAGGGATACGACGACAGCCGATTCGACGCGGCCTTCGGCGATCAAGTTGTCCATGATCTGCGGGGCACAGCCGTTGGTCATCCAGTCCATCTCGCTGCCGCCGGAGCCGTGCGTCAAATAGATGGTTTTGTAGGGTTCCGCACGCTCCGGATCGTAATCATACGGCAGGTACACAAGGATGTGCCTTGTCGCGGCGCCGACCGTGTACTTGTCATAGACCACCTCGCCTTTGTACCTGTCGTCTCTGGGAAGCACATAGGAGCGGTCATGCTCAGGTCCTTGCTTTTCGTCATATGGCACATAGACCATGCTGAACTCCGAATACAAGCCCGAATCCGGGTTGTACCAGCGGGGATTCGCGGAGTCCTCCACCCTTGTATTTCTGTCCCCGTCTATCGCGAAGAAATACGGATAGTTGCCGCTGGGCAGCGGGAGGGTGACCGTCCAATATTCATTTCCTATATTTTCCATTTCTGCATAATAGATCGACGGCGTGGCGTGGATCCTGCCGCTGGGAGATGCGGAATACAGACCGGGCCTCCATGCGTGGGGTGTGTACGGGTGCTCCATCATCTCGTCGTCCAACGCGAAAAAGTTGAACAACTGGCCGGCCAGCTCGACCTTTGACGCGGCGGCGTTGTGGTAAACGAATGTCACGGTATACCCTGTGGGGGAATCGACGTCACGTTGGACGGTCACGCCTGCTGACAGGTCGTCGTCGCCGGCCTGTGCGGGTGCAATCGAAACATATGGAACCAGAATGCAAACCGCCATCAGGACAGACAGAAGTTTCACTGCATGCTTCTTTTTCATGTTCATTTCACTCCTATGGTGTTGTTTTGGTAACGAGGGAAGACGACGCGCAAGATATGAGCCATGGCAATCCCGGATCTAGCAATAGTAAACAAAGCCATTGCAAATGATCATATCATTTCGCGGTATTTTTACAAGGTTTCGTGACAAAGACAGTAACAATGCCCCCAATTCCGTAAAAAAGCCCCCTTGTTAGATCGCGTGCTTTCTGTTATATTTATACTGGGTTTTTGTATAAATTTTAAGAGGGTGGATGCGGTCGTGAACACACTGAAACGCTTTTGGACCGCCGCCGCAGCAGCCGTCACTGTGACGGCAATCCTGTTGTTTGCCGCGCTGTGGACCGGCCGTTCCATGCGGTCAAATGAGGGAACCGCCGCGGAACCGATTCGCATCTTGTGCTTTAAGAGAGCCGACGACAACGAAGCCGATACCAGTGATGTCTGGCAGCAAATCTATCGGGGCCTGCGCGACGCGATCGGGGGCGATACCAACTACACCATCAGTGTATATACCTATGACGATTATCTCACCTTGACGGACAGGATCGCCTGCGCGCTTCTCATCAAGCCCGATGTCGTTCTTCTTCCAGCCGGCGACGGCGGTTCGTATGCCGCCCGCTTTTCCGAGCTGGATGCGCTGGGCATCGGCTATATCTTATTTGACGGGAAGGATTGGCCGGGCACCAACCGGCTTGGCTTCATCACCTCCGACAATTGGGCCGCCGGCTATACCGCCCTAGAGGTATTGGCTGGCTGTACAGATGATCCGCTCCAAATCGGGTTAATCGGCACAGGCTTTCCCTCCCGGAGCCTGCGGGACCGGGAGAACAGTTTTCGGGAAGCGGCGGCCAAACGGAAAGGCAGCGTCATCGTCGAGGAAGTGCATCCGGTGAACGCGGGGTCCCTTTTGGAAACCATAGAAGGCGTGCGCGCGCTTTTGACGCGCAGCCCGCAGATCAATGCGCTGTTTTGTTCGGACAGCATCGCCGGGCAGGCGGCCGCGGAGGTCCTGCGGGAATTCGGACGCACGGATGCGGTGCACTTGGTCTGTTTTGACACCAATGAATACATCCTCCACGCAATTGAAGATGGGACAATCGACGCCACCCTGATGCAGAGGACCTACGACATGGGGCGGCTCTGCCTGCAAGTTTTAGAGGACCCCGCAGGCCCCAAGGAGCATCTCATCGACTGCGTTGTGATCACAAAAAACAATCTGGGGTTGGCGCGATGAACAGTGAGAGTACGTTTAAGCCGCTGAAAAATAAGCTGATCCGGTTCTGTCTCAGCATTTTCGGCCTGCTGCTGACATTTTCCGTGTTTGTCTACGGGAGCAGCCAACGGGTATTGCACAAAAGTCAAGAAATGACACTGCTCAACAAATCGGCCGCCACGTACTATATGGGGCTGGACTCCATTGACCGCGCCCTGTACGAATACGCGCATTCGCCCTCGGAGGATCTGAAGCTCTCCATCGAGGCGTACAGTGAGATCTTGTTGGACAGCGCAGGCATCCTGCGGCAGGGGATGGGCGATCCCATTGCGCGGGATCAGTGGGAAATCGCCCGCAGCTATGTGAGCGCCATCCGGACATTTTTGGAGAACGCCAACGGGGTTTCCGTGACGGAGATGCTGCGCCGATACGACGACCTCCACCGGACGAAAATGCTGATCACGCGGCTGTACAAGACCTTTGAGCTGTCCATGGAGACGACCCGGACCGAAAACGAACAACAGGTTGACAGCCTGACCCGCTGGCAGCGCAGACTCTTTTTTCTGCTCCTCATCCTGCTTGGAACGCTGAGCATTGTATACACAAAACGCTTTTCTCAAAAACTGCTGGGGCCGGTCCTGCACCTCTCCGAGATGACGGCGGCCACATGGAACACCCCGGATTATCAGGCCCCGCCGCTGCCCTCTCTCCCCTCGGGGCGTCAGGACGAGACCACGATATTGACACAGAATTACTACCGCATGCTGGATCGGCTCAGCAAACAGATGGCCGAGCTGCGGGAAAAGGCGCGGCTGGAGCAGCAGCTGCGCTTAGAAGAGACGCAGCGCGCACAGATGCAAAAAAAACTGGAGCACGCGCATCAGCGCTTTCTCCAGTCTCAGGTGAATCCCCATTTTTTGTTCAATGTGATGAGCATCTCGGCCGAGCTTGCCTACATCGAAGGGGCGAAGCAAACCGAACATCTGTTGAGACAGATCGCCGTATACCTGCGGTATGCCCTGTCAAAGGTGGACAAGATTGTCACTTTGAACGACGAGAAACAGAACATCGAGGCGTATATAGACATCCAGCAGATCCGGTTTGGAGACCGCATCCGGTTTGCCGTCAATTTTGCGCCCGCGTGCCTCAATGTCCGCGTGCCGGCCTTGATCCTGCAGCCGCTGGTAGAAAATTCTATCTCTCACGGTGTCGGCGACCTGCGCAGCGGCGGCAAGATCGAAGTTTCGGTGGCTTCTCAAAACGGACAAGTCACGATTGATATCGCCGACAACGGGCAGGGGATCCCGGAGGAAAAACTGACGAAGCTGCGAGACAGGCTGATAAGTGGGCTTGCGTACAGCGACGACAAAGAGATCGGGCTGATGAACGTATACAACCGTCTGCAGCTCTTCTTTGACAACAAAGCCCGCTGCGCCATTGTCAGTGAGCCGCGTGTCAAAACATGCATTTCTTTGACCTTTCCGGACACGCGAACGCCGCGCGCAGAATCGCGAGAGGGGGCACACGGCTCATGCGGATTATCATCGCCGACGATGAAGATCTGACCTTACACGCGCTGAGGCGCATGGTTTTGACAACAGGCCGCGAGGACGTCGACTTGGTCGGCTTCGCCCGGGACGGCAAGGAGCTGCTGGAGTTGACCGTCCAAAAAGAGCCGGACATTGTCATCACAGACATCACCATGCCCTGTCTCAGCGGCCTTGAGGTGGTTGCGAGAACCATTGAATTGGGCCTTCCCATCCTGTACATCATCACATCGGCATACGCAAGCTTTGAATACGCCCGCACCGCGATGCGCTTGGGGGTACTGGACTTTCTCCCCAAGCCCCTCTCCCCGTCCGAGCTTTGCCATGTGCTAAATTCCGCCGCCGAGACGATCCATACCAAGACGCATATAAAACGTACCTATTCCTGCATTGTAAAAGAGGCGATGGCCTTTATCGACCGGCAATTTCATCTGCCGCTCACGCTGGACTGCGTCGCGGCACATGTGTTTTTAAGCCCCTCTTATTTCAGTGCGCTGTTTAAAAAAGAAACCGGCACAAACTACATCGATTATCTCACCGGCGTCCGCGTAAGCGCCGCAAAAAAACTGCTGAAAAATCTGGACCTCTCGGTCACGCAGATCGGCGAACACGTCGGCTACAAAGACCCCAAACAATTCAGAAAGCAATTTATCAAATTGGAGGGCATCGCACCGTCGGAATACCGCAGGCATTAATTCCCTTATATTTCCATTATTACGGGGAGGATCATGGGGCTGCGTTTGATTTTTTTGTAGAGGTAGTCCGACAGGGCGCCTTTGATGGCGGCTTTGATGGCGCTCCAGTCGGTGAGGTGCTGGTCGCAGCACTGGTTCAGGGCGTTCACGGCGATGGTCTTCATCTCCTCCATCAAGTCCTCGGACTCCTTGACGTAGATGAACCCGCGGGAGACGATGTCCGGGCCGGCACTGACGGAGCCGTCCTCTCCGTCCAGCGTCACCACCACCACAATGAGCCCGTCCTCCGCGAGCAGCTTGCGGTCGCGGAGCACGACGCTGCCCACATCGCCGACGCCGAGGCCATCGATCAGCACACGGCCCGCCGGCACCGAGCCGCCGAGCTTGGCCGACTGCTCGGTGATCGTGAGCATCTGCCCGAGCGACGCGATGAAGATGTTCTTCGGATCGGCGACAAACTGGCGCGCCAGCATCGCGTGGGCCCGCAGGTGGCGATACTCGCCGTGCACCGGCATAAAGTACTTCGGCTGGGTGAGCGCCAGCATCAGCTTGAGCTCCTCCTGACAGGCGTGGCCCGACACGTGGACGTCGGCCAACCGCTCGTAGATGACCTCCGCGCCCTTGCGGAAGAGCTCATTGATGACCTTCGAGATGGTCTTTTCGTTGCCGGGGATCGGACTCGCCGAGATAATGACTCTGTCGCCCGGGACGATTTCGATGTGCTTGTGGCCGGAGATGGCCATGCGGTAAAGCGCCGACATGGGCTCGCCTTGGCTGCCGGTCGTGACGATGACCACCTTGTGCTTCGGCATTCCCTTGACCTGAGAGAGCTCGATGATCGTGCTGGGCGGGATATCCATGTAGCCGAGCTCGATGGCCACTCGCAGGATATTCTCCATACTGCGGCCCGTGATGGCCACCTTACGGCCGTACCGGGCCGCGGCGTCAATGATCTGTTGAATGCGGTGGACGTTGGAGGCAAACGTGGTCACAATGATGCGCTGGTCGCAGCCCCGAAACAGCGCGTCCAGCGACTCGCCCACCTTGCGCTCGCTCATGGCGTAACCGGGACGCTCCACATTGGTGGAGTCCGACAACAGCGCCAGCACACCCTCTTTGCCGAGCTGACCGAACCGGGTCAGGTCGATGACGGCGTCCCCCACCGGCGTCGAGTCGATCTTGAAGTCGCCGGTGTGGACGACGACGCCCAGCGGCGTGGTGATGGCCAGCGAGACGGCGTCCGCGATCGAGTGGTTGACGCGGATCAGCTCCACGGAAAAGCAGCCCGCCCGGAAGCTCTCTCCCGCTCGCAGCGTGCGCAGATCGGCCTCGCGGCGCTGGCGGCTCTCTTCCAGCTTGATCTCAATAAGGCCCGCCGTGAGCGGCGTGCAGTAGATAGGCACTTTGATCTCGCGCAGCAAAAAGGGCACGGCGCCCACATGGTCCTCGTGGCCGTGGGTGATGACAACGGCGCGGATACGGTTCTTGTGTTTGATGAGGTAGCTCATGTCGGGGATGACAAGGTCGATGCCGAACATGTCGTTGTCCGGGAAGGCCACGCCGCAGTCGACCACCAACAGGTCGCCGCCGCATTCGTAGACGGTCATGTTTTTCCCGATCTCACCGAGACCTCCCAGCGGGATGATTTTGAGTTTTTCGGACATGGTTTTAAGATCCTCTCCTGCCTAAAAGTAGGGAGGCGGACAAAGCCGCCGCGCCCTTTGTGGTCGCACAAACAACAGGCGCACCCGCGGGCAACCCAACATAGAGGCGACCTATGTGTTCGCCCTGAAGGCGTCCCGCGGACAAACCAAAACAGAGGGGAGGAAAAGCCTCCCCCGCATCGCCGTGTGGCTGTGGGTTCCCGGAGGCCGCCGCATAAGCGGCAGGCCTTCGTATGTATGGTTCAGGCGTCAGAGGTGCGTCTGAACCATGAATTTTGAGGCGCGCCGCGCCATCTCATCTCGAGAGTCGTTTGAAAATTATTTTACATGCAAACGGCCCCCAAAGACAACCCAAACCGGCGTCCGGTCCTCGCGCGATGCCGCGATTGGACCCGTCAGGCGAGCCCACGACCGGACCGCAGATGTGCCGCCAGATCGGGGAAACCCGGCGCGCACACCAATTTCATTTAGTATAGCATAAAACCATTTCGTTGTACAGGAGATTTTTTGCGCTGCTCAGCCGTTTCACGGAATTTCGGCGCCGCCGTCGAGTCGGCGGGCCGCACGGCAAAC
Organism: Oscillospiraceae bacterium; assembly: GCA_031265355.1. Lineage (NCBI taxonomy): Bacteria > Bacillati > Bacillota > Clostridia > Eubacteriales > Oscillospiraceae > Oscillospiraceae bacterium. The sequence goes on from JAISCT010000042.1 coordinate 97,253, forward strand.
CTCGGCGCATAGCTCGGCCGCCGCCTCCTCGGTGGCCGCCTCACCCACGACGCGCAGCGCCCGGCGCCCTGGCAGAGGCGACACATGCACAAAGCCGCCCCGCACCGGTGCGCGCAGTCCATCCACGAGCTCCGCCCCCTTCGCCAGAAGGGGACCGGCCAGGCCGCGCATCGCGGCGCCGCGATCGCTTTGCAACTCCACCTCGGCCACCGACAGCGCCGAAGGCGGCAGGCGGTCGTGCAAGGCGGCCAGCGTCAGGCCGCCGCGCGCCAGTACGCGGCACAGCCAAACGGCCATGCAGAGCGCATCCCACAACGGCGGCGTCTCCGCGAGCCTCCGCCGGGCGGCTCCGTCCGCATCCCGGCCGAGCCGCAGCAGCCGCCCGCCCGCCGCCGCGGCCACCGCGTCCAAAAACACCGGCGCGTCGTACGGCACGGCCAGCACGCTCCGCCCGGACTCCCACAGCGTCAGAGCCGTCAGAGCCAGCAGCCGCGCATGAGACAGCCTTCGGCTTTGCTCGTCTACGGCCGAGAGCGCAAGCCCGTCCTCCGTGAGCGTGAAACACGGTGCGGCCTCCTCCACACCGACCTCGGCGCCGGCGGCGGTCAGCGCCGCACGCAGCAGCGCCGCCGAAACGTCTGCCCCAGGCGCGCCCACGCGCAGCGTGCCGGTCGGGCCGGCCGCCGCCGCCGCCGCGGCGGCATAGCGCGCCGACAGCCCCGCGAGGCGGCGGTCTTGACCGACCCGGTCCGCGCGCACGAGCACCGTCTCGCCGCGTTGGGCCGCTCCCGCCAGCATCCGCTCGCCGGCGCGGCCCAACGGCAAGCCGTCCTCTTCAAAGACATGCAATGTGAGAAATCCGGCCTTCTGCCATACAAACAGGGACAACGGCCAGCGGTGAGCGGCGGCGGCGTAAGCGGCACAGGCCGGCGTGCCGGCGTCGTGGCTGGCCGTGTGTCCGCCGGCCGCACGCACGCCGGCCGCCAGCGCCAGCGCCGCCGCCCCGGCGGCGGCCCCGCCGGCATGGGCGATCCCGACCTCGCGCGCGCGGGCCGGCTGTGCGCAGGCCGCGCCCAGCCGCAGGCACAGCGCCGGCGTGAGATCCACATGCAACTGCCCCGAGAGACAGCCCGGCCCGTCGAAGACGGTGGGCCGCCGGCGCTGCGCGCCGGCCAGGCTGTCCGCGACGTGCGCGCCGGGTTCGATTTCCCGGCCGGACCAGACGCGCACATCCTCGCAGACGACGGCATGCGCGCCGACGACCACATCCTCGCCCAACACACTGCCCGCCCGCAACGCGGCGCCCGCCCGCAGTACGCAGCCTTGCGCGGCCACGGCGCCCCACACCCGCGTGTCCGGCCCGAGCTCCGCTCTCTCCAGCACGCTGTGCGCCACCACGGCGCGCGCGCCCACCAGGCTCCCCGCGCCCACCACGGCGTACGGACCCACCGCCGCGCCGCGCTCCAACTGAACGTTCGCCCCAATGTAACAGGGCGCCGTCACCCGGACGCCGTCCGGGAGGGGCGAGGCGGTCCAGACGCCCGCACGGACCCGGGCGGCCTGCTTGTCCAGCGTGAGCCGCCCGTCCAGCGCGTCAAAGCAACACCGCCGGTAGCTCTCCGCATCGCCGATGTCACACCAGTAGCCCGCGGCGACGGCGGCGTACAGCGGCGTCCCCTCACCCAGCAGCACCGGGAAGAGGTCGCGTGCAAAATCCACCGGCCGGCGCGCGGGGATGCGTGCCAGCAGAGATGGGTGCAATAGATAGACCCCCGTGTTGACGGTGTCGCAGAACACCTGGCTCCACGCGGGTTTCTCGATAAAGCGTGTGACGCGCCCGGCGCCGTCCGTCATGACAAGGCCGTATTCGAGCGGTTCCGCCTGCCGGTGCAGCACCAGCGTGGCGAGGGCCTGCCGCGCCCGGTGCAGCGCCAGACATGGCCTCAGGTCCAGGTCGAGAACCGCGTCGCCGCTGATCACCAAAAAGCTCTCCCCGGGGTCCACGAAACGCGCGCAGGCCGCGACGCCGCCGGCTGTCCCAAGCGGAGTCGTTTCGATCTCATACCGCAGCCGCATGCCGAGCGCCGCCCCGTCTCCGAAACAATCGATGATCATCTGCGGCAAGGTCCGCAGCGCGAGACAGACCTCGGTGACGCCCTGACGGCGCAGGTAACGCAAAATGTGTTCGAGGACCGGACGGTCCAACAGCCCCACCATGGGTTTGGGGCGGCGGCAGCTCAGGGGACGCAGACGGGTCCCCGACCCGCCCGCCAGGATCACGGCTTTCATCGTCGACGGCTCACCTCATTGATGGTTCGGGTGTCAGAAGCTTCGGCCTTCGGCAGACGCACTTCTGACACCTGAGCCATTGATAAACTCAGACAGACCGGGCGCCGGCATTTTGTCCTTCTATTATGAGCCGTTTCTCCATACATTAAACGTGACGCGGCACACAAAAGTGCACCGCGCCCGCACGCCGCTTTGCGGCAACAAGGTACTATATTGGAAATTTTGGCGTACAGACGCCGGGGCAGGGGGAATTCGCATGGTCCGGGAGAGCGTCGGCCGGTGGGCCGGGCAGGCGCTGGAGGCGGCGACTAGATTTCTCTGGGGACCGGTCATGCTGGTGCTCCTGCTCGGCGCGGGGATCTTCCTCACGGTGCGCACCGGCTGCCTGCCGCTGACGCGCTGGCGCACGATATGGCGCCGCACCTTTGGGGACCTGCTGGCCGGGCGAGCGGTTTCCGCCGGCGGCCTCACACCCTTTCAGGCCATGAGCACGGCGCTGGCCTCCACAGTGGGCACCGGCAATGTGGCCGGCATAGCGGCGGCTCTGATGGCCGGCGGGCCCGGCGCCATCTTTTGGATGTGGGTGTCGGCGTTCTTTGGCATGGCGACCAAGTACGCCGAGGTCGTGCTGGCACAGCTCTTTCGCCGCCGCGACGGACGCGGCGGCTATTGCGGCGGGCCCATGTATGTCCTGCGCGACGGGCTGGGCCGGCCGCGCCTCGCGGCGCTCTTCGCGCTGGCGGCCCTGCCAGCCTCCCTCGGCATGGGCAACATGGTCCAGTCCGCCTCCCTCGCACAGGCCGCCCACAAACTGTGGGCCGTCCCGGCCGGCCGGTCCGGCCTCATCGCCGCGCTCATCACGGCCCTCGTCGTCGCAGGCGGCGCGCGCGCCGTCGCCCGAACGGCCCAGACACTGGTGCCGTGCATGGCGGGTCTCTACGTGCTGGGCGCCCTCGCCGTGCTCGTGCTGTGCCGCGACCAGATCGTACCCTCGCTGGCGCGCATTGTACAGGGCGCCTTCGCCCTGCGGCCGGCCGCCGCCGGCGCGGGGGGCTACGCGCTGTCGCAGGCACTGCGCGTCGGGCTGGCGCGCGGCGCGTTCTCCAACGAGGCCGGCCTCGGTTCGGCGGCCATCGCCCACGCGGCGGCGGGCGCCCGGGAACCCGTGGAGCAGGGATTTTGGGGTGCGATGGAAGTGTTTTTGGACACATTGGTCCTCTGCACGCTGACCGCGCTGGTCATCCTCGCCTCCGGTGCCTTTGACGCCTGGCGCGCCGGGACCGCCGGCGGCGCGGCGGTGCTTGCCATGTCCGCCTTCACGCGCGCGCTGGGCCCGGCGGGCACGTGGTTCGTCGGCGTCTGTACGATTTTGTTTGCGCTCGGCTCTCTCCTCGGTTGGTGCTTTTATGGGGAGCAATGCTGCGTCTATCTATTTCCTGGCGCGGCGCGACGGGCCCGCCGCCTCTTTCGCGCGGGCTACATCGCAGCGGTCTACGCCGGCGCGGTGCTCCAGCCGGCGCTGCTGTGGTCGTTGGCCGACCTGTGCAACGCCCTCATGGCTGTGCCAAACCTCATCGCCCTGTTTCTTCTCTCGGGTGCGGTGGTCCGGGCGACCAAAGACTATCGGAGCCGCCATCCGGACCGTCTTCCGCCAAATCGGACGGGCGGGCCGCCATGCGTACGACGGCCCCGAGGGCACGGATCACAAAGTCGTAGCCGTCCCGTCCGTGGGGCCGCAGGCAGGCGCTGCAGTCTTTGACACCCCCCGGCGTGTAGCGGACCGTCCCGCCGCATTGCGCCCCCAGCGGATACAGCGGGCAGTAGCAAAACAGACAGTTGAAATCCTCCGGCCTGCCCATCTCATGGCAGGGAAAATACTCGCAGTGCACATGCTGAAAAAAAGCGTACGCCGGCGCCCCGGCTCCGGTTTCTTTTTGCCGCATAGACGACGCCTCCAAAAATTTGCCCAAGGGCATTTCCTTTCCGGCGGGATGTATGATATGATAGAATATGTCAAGCGGGTCGACGCCCGGACGGGCGCCCACGGCCCCATCGTATATCAAAAACACCAATCCGACAAGGAGAAATATCGATGTACTGCCGAAAAAACCTCACCAGGAGCCTCGCGGCTCTGCTTTGCGGCATCGCTCTTCTCGTGGGCGGCGCCCCTCTGGCGGCGGCCGAGCCCACGGTGTATTTCACCGCCGTGGGGTACACGATTTTGCCGCTGACGGACGGCGCCATGCCCATCACCTCGGGGGTCACGCTCTATGCGCCGCACCGCATGTTCACGAACGGCACGGGGATCTTCTCCTCGATCATGTACCAGCCGCACTACCTCTCACTGTTCGGACCGAACCGTTCGCTGACTTTTGACATCGAGCGCAGCGTCTCCTTCGACCAGGACAGGATGTACAGCGACGCGCTGATCTACCGGGGCGGCACCTACTATGTGCCGGTCAACACGGTCTGTGAATACTTTGGTCTCACCTACGCGGTGTTGGACACGGCGTACGGGAAGCTTCTGCGCGTCCGGCTGCCGTCCACCGCGCAGGACGACGCGGCTTTTTTAAACGCCGCCGCCGACACCATCGAACGGCGCTACCGCGAATATGTGAACCCGCCGGCGCCGACGCCCACACCGACGCCGGCGCCGGGGAGCGTTCTTCCCGCCGCGCCGCCCGCCGTCTCCCCCACCCCCACGCCGACCCCCACCCCGACGCGGGTGATCTACCTGACCTTTGACGACGGTCCGAAGCGGGACGGCTCCACCGAGCGGATCCTCGACACTTTGGACGAGTACGACGTACGCGCCACGTTCTTCCTGCTCGGTACCAACATGCACGTAAACGAGGACTCGATCCGGCGCATGACAGGCACCGGACACGCGATTGGCCTGCACAGCTACACCCACAAGCGGGAAGAATTCTACGCTTCTCCGAAGGCCATGATCGACGAACTCACGCGGACAAACGACGCGCTTTACGAGGCCGCCATGATCCGCACGCGCTTGGTCCGCACCCCCTACGGCAGCCACCCCTATCTGACGCCGGAACTCCGCGAGGCAATGAGCGACAACGGCTACCGGTTCTGGGACTGGAACGTCGATCCGCAAGATTCCGTGGGGAAACCGACCGAAGAAAGTATTTACGCAAAGGCGGTCTCGCAGCTTGAGAAGCTGCAGAAGGCGCAAAAGCCCGCCGTCGTCCTGCTGCACGACAAGCATACGACGGCCAACACCCTGCCCATACTCCTCGACTACCTGGTGGCACAGGAATACACCTTCCGTGTGATCACGGAGAGCGAACCGCCAACCAATTTCTTCCAGTATATCAAATAAGGGGTGGGTGCCTTGTCCTCCCTGGCGCTGAAACTGATCGCCGTCGTCACGATGCTCATCGACCACATGGGGTACGCCCTGGCTCCGATGATGCCGGAGCCGCTGGCCTCCCTGGCCCCGGCCATGCGTCTCGTCGGCCGGCTGGCGATGCCGCTGTTTTGTTTTCTGATTGCCGAGGGGTATTTTCACACCCGCAACCCCCGCCGGTATTTCATGCGGCTGTCCCTGTTCGCCTTGCTCTCGGAGGTCCCGTACGACCTCCTGTTTGCGCGTACGCCGCTGGAATTTTCCTCGCAGAACGTTTTTTTCACGCTGGCCCTCGCGCTGGCGGCCATCTGGCTCTATGACCACTTCGAGACGCGCGGCCTGTCGGTGGCGTCGCTGCTTTCCCTGCTCACGTGCGCGGCGCTCTGCGAGCTGCTGCACTCCGACTACGGCGCTTTCGGCGTGCTGTTCACGTTTGTATTCTACCGCTTTCGCGGCCAGCCCGCGGCCCGGGCCGCGGCTTTTCTCACCGCGGACGCGGTCTTCTTTTTGTACAGCCTCTTCTCCCGCCGAAACGGTCTCGAATGGTCTTTCTTCCTCGCCTGCGCCGCTTTTGCGCTCATCCCCATCTCCCTTTACAACGGCGAGAAGGGCGGCACAGGCCGGCACGACCGTTTCCGGCAATGGTTCTTTTACGCCTTCTACCCGGCGCATCTGCTCCTGCTCTCCGCCTTGGCGGCGCTGCGTCCGCGATTTTAGTACCTTGTTGCCGCTTCGCGGCAACAAAAAACAAGAATTTGGGTTGTGGGTTGCAGGTGCAACCCACGTTAGTGAGAGACGCCGATATTCCATTTTATGTCATTCTATTGGGATATTTCGAGATATTTTTTCTAAAATCTATTATTTTGCCGGCGTTCCCGCACGATGATTGATATAGGGTTCATCTGACAAAAGTACGCCTGACGACGGCCGAGTCGATTTTTTCGTCATTCGTCAGATGAAGCAAAAATGCTCGGAGCCCTACCGAAAGAGACGGCGCCGCCGGCGGCATGGCGGTCGGCGCACCCTGTAACGGAGGAATACCATGTTTGCGAACAAAGCGACGTTTAAGCGCAGTTACAAGAAGAAGATCGCCTCCATGTTCGGCAAGTCGCTGGAGGACGCCTCCCTGTCGGACAAGTATGTCGCGTTGGCTTCGATGCTCCGCGACGCGATCAACGACAAGTGGATCAAGACAAACGACACCTATTTGATTCAGGGCCACCGTCAGGTGTACTATTTCTCGCTTGAATTCCTGGTGGGCAAGTTTTTGGAGGCCCATCTGCTCTACACGGGGATGGGCGACATCTGCCGGCAGGGCCTCGCCGAGCTCGGCATCGATCTGGACGAGCTCTTTGGCGTCGAGCCGGACGCGGGGCTGGGCAACGGCGGACTGGGCCGCCTTGCCGCCTGTTTTCTCGACTCCATCGCTTCCATGAGCCTGCCGGGGCACGGCTGCGGCATCCGCTACAAGTACGGCCTTTTTTCCCAGAAGATCATCGACGGTTACCAGGTGGAACTGCCCGACAACTGGCTGCGGGAGACAAACGCCTGGGAGATCTGCAAACCGGACAAGGCCGTGGTGATCAAATTCGGCGGGCGGGTCGAAACTTCGTTTGACGAAACGGGCAAGGTGCACTTCGAACATGTGGGTTATGTGCCCGTGCTGGCCGTCCCGTACGACATGCCCATTTTGGGCTACCGCAACAACACGGTGAACACGCTGCGCCTCTGGAGCGCCGAGGCGATCGACAGCTATTTCGACTTCTCCTCCTTCTCCCGGGGAGACTACATCAGCGCCGTCTCGAACCGTTATGCGGTGGAGGCCATCTCCGAGGTGCTCTATCCGGACGATTCCAACTACCAAAACCGGCAGCTGCGTCTCAAGCAGCAGTATTTCTTTGTGTCGGCCGGCCTTACGAGTATCGTAAGGCGCTTCAAGCGGAAGCATCTGGACATCACACATCTCTCCGACCGCATCGCCGTGCACATCAACGACACCCACCCGGCGCTGGCCGTGCCCGAGCTCATGCGCATCTTGATCGACGAGGAGGGCATGGGTTGGGAGGACGCCTGGGCGCAGACCACGTCCATCATCGCCTACACGAACCACACGATTCTGCCGGAGGCGCTGGAGACTTGGCCGGTCGACACCTTCCGGGAACTCCTGCCGCGCATGATGATGATCGTCGAGGAGATCAACCGCCGCTTCTGCCTTGAGCTGACGAGAGCGTACCCGAACGATTCGGAGCGCGTGCGGCGCATGTCCATCATCTCAGACGGCGTCGTCAAGATGGCAAATCTTGCCGTCGTGGGGTCGCACAGTGTGAACGGCGTGGCTGCCGTCCACAGCGAGCTGCTAAAGAGCGTCGTCATGCGGGAACTCCATGAGTTTTTCCCGGAGAAATTCAACAACAAGACAAACGGCGTGACGCACCGCCGCTGGTTGATCAAGTCAAACCCGCCGCTCACGGATATGATCAGCGAACTCATCGGCGAGAAGTGGATCTCGGCGCCGGAGCGGCTGAAGGGATTGCTCGACTTCCGCGCCGATCCGGTGGTGCTGGACCGGCTGCGTCGGATCAAACGGCAAAACAAGGAACGTCTGGCCGCGTATATCATGAAGAACAACGGCGTGGCCGTGGACCCGGACTCGATCTTCGACGTACAGGTCAAGCGAGTCCACGCCTATAAACGCCAGCTCCTCAACGCCCTGCATATCCTGCACCTCTACAACCAGATCTGCGACAACCCGGCGCTTGAGATGACGCCGCGCACTTTCATCATCGCCGGCAAAGCGGCGCCGAGCTACTACTACGCCAAAAACATCATCAAATTCATCAACGAGCTGGCCTTAGTAATCCACAACGACAGCCGCGTGGACGGGCGTATCAAGCTTGTGTTCCTCGAAAATTACGGCATCCCCATCGCCGAGCTGGTTTTCCCCGCCTCAGACGTCAGCGAGCAGATCTCGACCGCCTCGAAGGAGGCCTCCGGTACGGGGAACATGAAGTTTATGATGAACGGCGCGGTGACGATCGGCACGGACGACGGCGCAAACATCGAGATCCGTGAACTGGTGGGGGATGATAATTTCTTCCTCTTTGGCCTCAAAGTCCGCGACGTGTTGGACTACTACGCAAACGGCGGTTACAACGCCGCCGCGCTGGCAGAGAGCGACACGCGGCTGAGCCGCATTCTGGCGCAGCTCCAGGGCGGGCTTTCCCCGCGGGTGCCACACGACGAATTCAACAACATCACGCGTTCGCTCCTGCAGTACAACGATGAGTTCTTTGTGCTGCGTGACTTCGACAGTTACGCGGACACGCAGGCGCGGCTGGGCGCGCGTTACTGCGACCAGGAGATCTGGCAGCGCATGGCGCTTACGAACATCGCTTTCTCGGGGCATTTCTCCTCGGATCACACAATCGGCCTCTATGCCTCGGAGATCTGGAACGTTCAACCCTGTAAGATCGTCGGCAGCAAAGCGTAGCCACACAAGATACATGAATCATACATACTCCGGCCGGCTTTGGCTCATACTACCGATGAAAATCGGGCGCGTGGGCGCCGAAAAGGAGTGAGGCCAATGGCCAATCTGACGACCAAGGAGTGCTCGGCCCTCAAGGATCTGCTCGGCACGGAGCAGATCCTCGTCAAAAAGTACCGGACGATGGCCGGACAGTGCACCGACGCGGCGCTGAAGAACCAATTCACGGGTATCGCCGCCCGGCACCAGCGGCACTTCGACACACTGACCAATCATCTTCGGTAGGAGGGCGTCACCATGAACACGACAACCCAAGCGACAAGCGGCTTGCTGGGAGACAAGGAGATCCTGAACGACTTTCTCTCCGGCGAAAAATTTCTTTCCGGCAACTACAACACCTTTGCCGGCGAATGCGCTGACGTAAATTTGCGCGACGACTTTTTGGAGCTTCTCAAAGACGGACATGCGATCCAGTCCGAACTCTTTCAATCCATGAACGCCCGCGGCTGGTACCCCGTCCAACCCGCCCCCGCCGCCGACGTCGACCAACTGCGGCAGACCTTCGTGAACTGAACACCGCCTTGGGGCGACCGCACAAGCTGGTAAATATTGGATACAAAACAGCGGTCCCACGCAGGTGGGGCCGCTGTTTTGTATCCAACTACTTGTATAGACGTTAAGCAAAATAGCACAAAAGTGTGGAAATAGCAGGTGGTTTCGCCCAATTATCAACATTGTTGACAGCTTTATCTCCCCGTGTTATACTGACAAACAAAGCAACAAAGAAGACGGGAGGGCGAAAGATGAGACGTTCTGACCGCGAAGTCACAGATTTCAATGAAATAACAGACATTCTGCGCCGCGCTGACACAATCCGGCTTGGTCTTCGCGATGAGCCTTACCCCTATGTCGTGCCATTGTCGTTTGGGCTTGAAACTGAAGACGGCAAGATAACACTCCACTTCCACGGTGCGAAAGACGGTTTGAAGCACGACCTGATCCGCGCCAATCCGCATGTCTGTGTAGAGGCGGATATCTTCCACAGCTACGCCGAAGTGTCGGGAAGCGTCACGACAGAATATGAGAGTGTCATCGGGTTCGGCACATGCGAACTGGTCAGCGGCGATGAAGCCGTCAAAGGCATAGACTTGCTGCTCGACCATTGCGGCTTCGGCGGTTTTGAGTACGACCTCAAGGTTTTGGATATTACCGCCGTTTATAAGGTTACACTCGAATCATTTACGGGCAAGCGGCGGTTCGTGAAGACACGAAACGGGGTATAAGCCAATGAACAAAGAGCGGCAGGAACAGGTTTACGCCGAGCTTGACGGCTTAGAAATAGCATACCGCAAGGTTGACCACCCACCGCTGTTTACGGCAGCGGACAACGAGATTCACCGTGTTAATATTGGGGCGGTTATCTTCAAAAACCTGTTTCTGCGAAACAAGGACAAGAGCCGATATTATCTGCTCTCACTCCCGCTTAATAAACGCGCCGATTTGCGGCTTGTGGCGGAGTTGCTCAGTGAAACCCGGTTCAGTTTCGGCAACGATGAAGAACTGTATGCAAAGCTGAACATCCAACCCGGTTCGGTTTCGTTCCTGAACGTCATCGGCAAACCGGACACGGACGTTGTTTTCCTGATAGACAGCAAAGTGAACGATTACGATCTGATCGGCGTTCACCCGAATGACAACACAGCCACGGTGATATTCGCGCCGCGGGAAATTCCGAAGATATGGGCGCATTACGGTGTTCAGTACAGATATTTGGATTTGGATGGCATGGAATATAGCGCGGAGTCCGAGCAAATCCGCCGTGATACGACCGCCGCCGCGCTGCAAGCCACTACTGTTGAAAATAAGTCGAACCCGTGCAAGGCTTGGGAGTGTTGAGGCGATGCACTATGCCGACTACAAGACCATACTCTCTCCGAAGAATGGATTTAACCTCTATCGCGGCTGCACACACGGCTGTATTTACTGTGATTCGAGAAGTAAATGTTATCAGTTTACGCACGACTTTGAGGACATTGAAGTCAAGCGAAACGCCGCCGAGATACTGGAAGGCCAATTGAGGCGCAAACGCAAGCGCTGTATGTTGTCGTCCGGCGCAATGTGCGACCCGTATATCCCGCTTGAAAGCGAGTTAAAACTCACGCGGCAATGCCTCAAGGTCATTGAGCGATATGGGTTCGGCGTGGCGATACAGACAAAATCAAACCTTGTTTTGCGCGACCTTGTTTTGCTGAAAGCAATTAACACCAAGGCCAAAGCCGTTGTTCAAATGACGCTGACAACTGTGAACGAGAGCCTTTGCCGGATATTGGAGCCAAATGTCTGCACCACCGCCGAGCGGTTCAGGGCGCTCGAAGTGTTCCGCGACAACGGAATCTCGACCACCGTCTGGTTGTGTCCGATACTGCCGTGGATTAACGACACCGAGGAAAATGTTCGCGGGATACTGGACTACTGCGTCAGAGCAAAGGTCACGGCGATTGTCCATTTTGGCATAGGGCTGACTCTCCGCGATGGCGACAGGGAGTATTTCTACCAAAAACTTGACAGGCATTTCCCGGACCTAAAAGGGCAGTACATCAGGACATTCGGCAACGCCTATGAAATACCAAGCCCGAACGCAAAAAGGCTGCAGTCGATAGTCCGCGAAACCTGTGACAGGCATGGTATCATGCTTGGTTTTGAGAACGTATTTAAGTGGCTTTGGTCGTTTCCGGAACCTAACGACCAACTGACTTTTGAGGATTTATAGGTTGAGCATCCATGGGGATCAGACAGAAAAGCGGAGGCCCTTCCTTAGAGCTGTGTTGTCAAGGATATTTCGAATTTGCGGGGAGTGTCGCGCAAACCGTGTAAACGGGATAATCTAGCAAGGATTTGAGAATACTAAGGTTGCTTTTACCCGTACGGAAGACAGGACAACGATGGAGACCGACCCGAGCGCCGAACG
>JAISCT010000043.1 GCA_031265355.1 Oscillospiraceae bacterium
ACGATGTCCACGCGCACGTCGGCGTCGGCAATGGTCCAGTCCGTCAGGGGGACGTTTAAGGAAGCGTACAGGTAGCCGTTCGCTGTGATGCTGAACTTGAGGAAATCAAACACTTCCTGTACGCTTTTGAATCCGCCCCGCTTCTCCCAAAGGAAGGGCGAGATCGTCATGTTCACGCTGAACCCCCCGGCGCCGTCCACGATGCCGAGAAGCGACACGTGGCATTTGGCGTTGATGAAGAACAGCAGGCTGCGCTTGCCCTTCACTATGGTGCCCGCGTCCTCATACTCCTCAAATGGGCCGTCCTTCATACCGTATTCAAGGCTCAATTCCTTGATGAGCGGGAACGAGAAAGGCCCGATCTCCAGATTGCCCTCCACGCTAAAGCCGCCCGAGAACATCTCCGACCACATCTCCGCCTCAAAGCCGAGAACCTCCACGAGTTTGAACTTGCCGCCGATGATGATGCGCATGGAGGGGATGGTGTTCTTGCGCGGGTCGTAGTCAAAGGTGTCCGCCAGATTGGTCACGCCCACCTTTATTCCGTTGATCTCTATAATCTGCACCGGAACGGGCGGGAGGCCCGCGCCCACGCCAAGCCCGTCGAGGCCGATCGAGACCACGTAGCGGTCGAGGACCGGTATCTTGAAGCGCTCGGAGCGGGCCAGATACAACTCGCCGGCGAGTTCGATGACTTTGAAATTTATCATGGCCTCAAATCCGAAGTCCTGCGTGAAGGTGTTGAAGACGCCCGACGCCTGGCCGCCGTAGCCGCCTATGGCGTCCGGCAGCTTCACCGTGCCTTCGCCTTCCGCCCAGACATTGTCGATGGGGATGAGCCTCGCCGTGTTGTCGGTCACCAGAGACACGAGCTCCACGCGGAATATGGGATCCTTCGTGCCGGGTATCTGGACGTTGATCTGGCCGCCGATATCAAAACCGTGCCCCAGCAGATATATCTCCCGATAGTCCGCGGTCAGCCCCTCCAGCTCGTAGTCGCCTATCTTCAAGGCTACGGAGTTGCCCGTCCACCGAAGCTCCGCCGGTATGTCGTCCGGGTCGCCGGACTCGACCTGATTGCCGCCCGACCACGCCGCGCCCTCGAGGTCGGGATAGATCGTCACCGTGTTTTCCCGCAGCGCGTCCACCTCCGCCTGCCACTTGGCCTTCGCGTCCTCGGCATTGGCGGCGTTGCCCTTGTGGTATTCGGGGATCTCATACGGGATCGTGTAGTTCTTATACTTCTCAATATCTATTTTGAGCGTGTTCGTGCCGAAGCGAACCCCATTGTTCGATCCGATCTGTATCGGCAGCCAGACGGGGATGATCTTGCCGCCAAAGGTCATCTCATAGCTTTCTATCGTGACTGAGCCGTTGTCCTCGTCGATATAGAATTCGCCGGCGCCGCTGGGCAGATTCTTAAAATAGGCGTGGCCGTTCATGACTATGGTTCCCTGCGCCCAATAATCGTGGTCTTCGTAGCCCACAAAAAAGCCGTTGGAACTGTCGTTAACAAAGGTCAGCAGCGGCGGCGAATCGCTGATGCGGCCGGCGGTTTTCATCATATCCTCATTGCTGACGCCCGTCACGACTATCCAGTTCCCCCGCTCGATGCCGGGATGTGCGCGCATATCCTCGGGGTATATGTGATCGACCTTCACGATGCCGATATGGGTCAGTTCCCCCGGGGCGTATATGGTCGGGCTGAGGTAAAAGGTGTAGCTCTTCTCGCCGGATTCGCGCAGTCCGTCGCCGTATGACCACTTGACGGTCAGGGTATAGTTACCCTCGGGGAAGCTGTATTCGCCGTCGATGCCGAACAGGCTGCGCAGGTCGAGCGCCATGAGCTGCCCGTTCCGGGCTCCGGTGAAATCGTCGCGGAACTCATTTTGCGGCCATGAGAACGCGGCATTGTTATTGGCATAGACGTCGCCGGTCACGTTCTTCGGAAAGCCCTCCTGCGTTTTTTCGCTCGCGAGCGTCATCTCGGTGATCTTGGGCGCGGGGTTGCCGTTCAGCAGATTTTTGAGATTTTCGCTGTAGCCGCTTTTACCGTCCGCGTCTAACTTATAGTAGCCGGCGTGCAGATTGACCGTCTTGAAGGTGTTGGAGTTGGCGGAGTTGAAGCTGACGCCGTCGGATAGGCCAAGGCTCGGCGCCACGGGTTTTTCCTGTATGGCGATGGTTGCCTCCGGCTTCGTCACCGTAACGGAATATGTCGCGGAGCCTCCCTTTGAGTGCAGGAACGACGTCGTAAAGCCATCGCCGGAAGCGGGCAGCATATAGTCTATGCCGTCGCCCATGCGGGACCAATCCAGAGTCAGTTCGATCGCGCCCTTGCCCTCACCGTCACGCAGGACGTTCAGCGCGCGGGTCTCCGAGCGGCCCGAGCCTTCATACACCCGCACCTCTCCGGGCCTGTACACGTTCCACTCCTGCGGCTCAAAGCCGGTGATGTTCAGCCGGTTGTATTTGACGGCGTAGGTCAGCCTTACTATCGCGTTGTTTTGAAACATGGGCTGGAAATAGTAACGGGCGACCAAACCGCTGACCGGCCAGTCCGCCTGCCATGTGCCCCCAAGGGGCGTCAACGCCATTGTGGTTGCGCCGCCCGTCATGACCGCCGCGCTCTCAAGCGTGTACCGGTCGAACTGTTGGGGAGCCTCCAGCCGCAGAAATTTGTCCATGAACGCCTCAACGTTGAGCCCCTCATTCCACGGCGGAGCGGTAAAGTTGGTGCTATCATAAACCTTGGTCGGATCCACCGCAGCCGAGCGCACGGTGTTTTCGGGCAGGGAGAGGCGGTTGCCGTATTCGTCGTAGGCTTCCAAGGTCAGGCTGTAGACCTTGGTCTTTTTGTAGCCGGTGAGTTCGAGTATGACGTCCTCATCGGGCATGGTGAAAGTGCCCGCCGTACTGTTCGCATTGGAAGGATTGTAGGAAGTCGGGAAATAGCCGGGGCCGGTAATTTCGGTGAAGCCTTCGGGAGTCACGCCGTTCATCGTAAGGCCGCTTACCACCCAATTGTCCATATCGCTCAGGCTGTTGGTGTCGATGGCCCAGGTGGTTGGATAGAGGGCGTAGTACACCGTTGTACCCGTCCTGACCCTGCCGAGGCGTCCCGCTTCGTCCACCTCGTAGAGCTTGCGGGCGCCGGACGCCGTGTCTGTCCAGAACGCCACGTCAAAGCGCAGCATACCGTCGCCCGCCAAGGGCTTCACGGTGATCGAGTGCATTTCCGCGCTTACGTCGTCGGAGCTTTCGAGCGTTGCGGTGACGGTTACATCGCTGTCGGCGGGCATGGTGAATTTGTGAGCGCCGCCGGCCTGGGCGGCAAGAGTAGCGCCCGTTGCCTCCACCTTCTCCAAAGAGTAGCCGCCCTCTATATTCGTCATGTAGACGTAGACTTCATCGCCGGACTGCGGACGTGAGCCATGCGCCGAATCTACTACCACGGTCGCTGTGCCTTCACCGGAGACCGTAGTAAGGACACGGTAGTTGTTGCCTTGCTCATACACGAGATCAACCGGCTCGCCCGGCATGGTGAAGCTGTTCGTGTTCGTGATTTCGCCCGTTTCATTTCCTGTAAGAGCGCTTGTCTTTGTCCCCGCCTTGTAAACGTAGAGCTTGTAGCCGGAATAAGAGCTAAGGGCGCTAGAATTAACGGTGACCGTAGTGCTCGGCGTCGCCCATTTCAAGCCTCCGCCCTCGCTGACGCCGCTGATCGCGCCCCAAAGAGCGGTCTCCACGGTCTGCACAGTATATGAAGTGGAGTACGCCTTGATGTTGACAGGGTTCGGCTCGGTCGAGACTGTCGTGATCCCCGCCGCGATTGCGCCGGTCTCGGCGTTGTTCGGAACGGTGAACGTATAGGTGTAGTTCAACGGGCCGGCAAGGTCGCCGCCGCCGGCCGTGAGCGTAGTGGGCTCGCCGTAGTCCCAACGTATCGACGGATAGCCCTCTGCGCTCCAGGGACCGTAGGCCAGGCTTTCCATTTCCATATTGAGCTTTGCCGTAGAGCTCTGCTTTGCGAAATAGTACCGTCCGTAGAATACCGAATCGTAGTATTCCGTCACATCACTGCCGCTCAGGCTGACCGTCGCGCCGTTGAGTGAACCCGCCGTGTTCAACGTGACATAGGCATATCCCGCAGGGGCTTCCACGATCGGAATTATGGCGATGGACAAGTCTTCATCAGCCTTGCGATGGGTGAAGGCTTCGGCCATGGGGATGGTCGCGGAGGAACCTATCAGTATCTCTTCCCGTTCAATCATTTCTCCTTCAATGAGCTCGTAATTGGACCACGACCAATCCTCCCCGCCGCCGTCCCAGTGGGCCTCGATCATAACTTTCCTGACCCCGTCTTGTATGATTTGCGGCGTGTCGGGTTTGTAGGCAAGCTGAATAGTCAAATCGGCGGCGGCGGTGACGATGCCTTGCAGATATGTGACATACTCGTCGTATTCCGCCGTCGTATCGGACAAGGAAACGGAGGCGTTCATACTGAACCAGCTCTCGGGCGCGTTGAGACGGTTGATTATCACGGTCGCTGACTGCACTCCCTCGGACAACAGGGCAAAAGTCGCAGACTCCGATGTGAGCTCCGGCGCGGGGTCAAAATGCGGATCGCCCCGTTTCAAATCATAGAAGCCATAGTTTGTGCCAAAGGTGGCCTGATTTCCTTGGCTCACGCTTACCTCGCTCCAGTAAAGCAGCGCCGCGCTGTCCGCGCCTGAGCCGTCGAACAGCGCAATGTCGGCGGGTGTGTAGTCGTAATCCGCGTCGCAGGCTTCGTCAAAGGCTGCGAACGTGACGCCGTCAGGCGCGGCAAAGGCTGTGTCGTCAAACAAAAGATAGCCCTTGTTCGGGCTGTCGGCAAAAACAGGGCTCTCCGATTCGAGGTTGGATTCTTCGATGAATTCCTTGCTGACAAAGGCGGAGGCCGGCACGGCGTTCAGCGCCGCCGCCGATTCTATCAGCGCCGCGTTGTCCTCGCCGTCAAGCAGCATCACCGGGACGCTTTCGTCAGGCGTGAACTGCGTATCCAGCAAGATACGCCCGGCGATGTTCGCGGCGCCCTCGCCGAAATACTGCGCGCTGTAGCCAACCTTCACGGCATATGAATTGCTGTGCTCCGTATCGCTCGTGACGGCAAAATACTGCGAGACGATAAAATCGCCTATTTGCCAGTGGGATTCCAGGATGCCGTTCTCACTGGTCTGCGGCGCTATGCCGACGGCGCCGCTCATACCGCTGTAATAAGCGCCGTAATCATACGCTTCGCCATCAATTCGGAATGTGGCGTGGGACAGCGGTTTCGCGCTGTCGAAGCTCTCCGTCGCGGGCAGAACGGCAAAGCCGCCGTCGAGTGTGTTGACATACAATGTGATGTAGTCATTGTACAAAATGGTGTATACCGCGCCGTCCCCTGCGGTATACACCCCGCTTTTCACGCCTTCGGCTTCCCGCAAGCCGAAGGCAAAAGCCCCCGGCGGCAGCATCGTAAGTACCGTCATTGCGATAAGAAGTGTTGCGATAATTCTTTTCATTTTGTGTTCCTCCCAAAATTGACTATACGATAGTAGATAGAATAGAACAATTTTTTGAGAAAAGAAATCCTACCGGTATGAGGTTTTTGAAAATAAATATTATCGCGGCTCGGGCGAAGTATGAGGTTTTAGGAGGGGGGAGTATGCTTTCAGCTTTGTTTGTAGCAACTACAACAGAATAAACTGCGCCGCAGTCATAATCTTTGGTTGGGTAACCGTGCTTTCGGTGAAATCTTTGTCCCCGGTGACAAGAATATCCACGCTCGCCTTTTTTGCCGCCCGGA
>JAISCT010000044.1 GCA_031265355.1 Oscillospiraceae bacterium
CCCTCCGAGAGCAACATCGCCACCAAGTACTGGGTGAGCGCGTCCGCCGACACGGGCAACGCCGCGCTGGCCATCGACGGCAGCGAAGCTACGCTTTGGAAGCCCGCCGCGGCCGCCGCAGCGCTGACCGTCGACCTGGGCGGCGCCTATGACGCCGTGCGCAAGGTGGAAACCGTCTTCGGCGGCAACACCGAGCGCTACCGCTACACGCTGGAAGGCTCCGCGGACGGACTGAACTGGAGCGTGCTGGCCGACCGCTCCGGCAACGACAAGCGGGGCGGTATCTTCACCGACGTCTTCGCACTAGCGGGCCTGCGCTACCTGCGCCTGAACGTTCTGGCCGGCGCCGCGTCCGGCGTGCGGGAGCTGCGCGTCGTCAACTACCTGCGACCCGACATGGACAACGGCTCCGACACCTCCGGCATCGCGGATAACTACACAATGTACTACAACGCGGACAACGACCCGCTGGCGC
This sequence comes from Oscillospiraceae bacterium, assembly GCA_031265355.1. Taxonomy (NCBI): domain Bacteria; kingdom Bacillati; phylum Bacillota; class Clostridia; order Eubacteriales; family Oscillospiraceae; species Oscillospiraceae bacterium. Next base: position 476 of record JAISCT010000044.1, read on the forward strand.
CGGACGGCATCCGCGGGGGCGTGATGAACGAGGCCAGCATGGCCACCGGCGACAACTTCCACGGCCTCACGAAAGACATGGGCTGGGACACGATCCGCCTGCGCATCTGGAACGAGCCCAGAAGCGAGGGCAGCTGGCAGCCCAACATGATCACCAAGGACAGCCCGATGGAGGCCTTCCCGGCGGGCAATCCGAACGGTTCGTGCAGCCCGTCGGCCACGCTGACCCACGCGAAATACGTTGTGGGCGCGGGGCAGAACCTCGCCATCGACTTCCACTACGCCGACAGCTGGTCCGACCCGCAGAACCAGCCGAAGCCTTACGCCTGGGCGGATCTGCCCTTTGAGTCCGCAAACCCGGAAACCAACGATCTGGTGAAGCAGACCTACGCGTTCACCTACGAGATGGTAGCGGATCTGATCGAGCAGGGCACGACCCCGACGGTGGTCGCGCTGGGCAACGAGATCACAAACGGCATGTTGTGGGGCAGCGAATACGAATTCACAAACCCTTACGCCCATTTCCACGATTACTACAAGCGCTTCATTCGGGACAACCCAAATGCGGCCCGCGGCGGCGGCGTCATGTGGATCAAGTACGAAGAGGCGGAGGGCGACAAGACATCTGAGGAATACGCCGAGTTCCTCGACTCCATCGTGCACCTCGCCAAGTTGGTGGACGCCGGCAACCGCGCCATCGCGCAGCTCAACGAGGACTACGATACGAACATCTTGACCGAGATGCACTTCGCGTTCAACGTGTTTGAGGAGCCGCCCGGACAGCCCAAGGTGGCCATGGACCCCGACGCCGTCTACAACAAGGTCGTCACCCTCGTCGGCGGACTCGCCGAGAACCTGGAGGAGATGGGCGGCATGGTCGACCGCATCGGCATCTCCTACTACCCCGACTGGCACGGCACCTTTGCCCAGGTGCAGCGCAACATCGTGGAGCTCTCGAAAATGCTCCCGGACGTCACGTTCAACATCGCCGAGTGCTCGCCGCCGGCCAGCGGCAGCGTGACCGACTGGATGAACAACCCGAATTATCCCGTGGGATATTCCTACAGCATCCAGCACCAGGGCGACGACACCATGCGCATCATGGAGCTCATCAACGACGTGCCGAACAACGCCGGCCAGGGCGTGTGGCCCTGGAACGGCCAGAGCGTGTACTTCACAGGCGGCAGCACCTGGATCCAAAATCCGGACGGCTCCTGGGCGCCCGTCTATTTCCCGCCGCAGCCCAACGCCTCGTTTAAGGTGTGGAACGACGCTTTCGCAAAGAATGTGGTGGAGAGCCGTATCTACGCCGTCACGGCAAAGGGCGTCGCCCCCGCGCTGCCCGCCACCGTGAAGAGCCTGGACGTCGCGACCGGCGTCGTCGCCGACGTGCCGGTCGTCTGGGATCTTGCCCCCGCCGACTACGCCGCCCTCGGTACGGTCACGGTGCGCGGCACGGCCGCGCCCACCGTGCCGGAGACCGGCCGCGGCGTCGCGATGACGGCCGTCACGGCCACCGTGGACGTCGTCAACGTCAGGGCCCACTCGTCGGCCCGCGTCTCCCTGCGCATCAAGGGCAAAGCGCCGCTGCTCTTCGAAGCCTACGGCGCCGACTGCATCTTCACCTCCAGCGACCCGAAGGTCGTCTCCGTGAGCGAAACCGGCGTCGTCACCGGCCTCAGGGCCGGCACGGTCCTTATCACCCTCCGCTCCAAGACCGACCCCAGCCTCGCCCACGCCGTCGTCGTCAGCGTCGCCTGACGTGCGTCAGGTGCACCACAAAATTTACAAAAATATCCAGCACAGAGACAGTCGCTCCCGTCTTGGGGGCGGCTGTCTTTTGTTCATAAATAATAATCTATCTCTCAAAAAAATCTATTGACATTGGACCACGCCAATGATAGTGTGTCCACAGACGGAGACGGAGAAATCCGGTGCACAGACGTTCAAACATCAATCACTGAAAAGAAGGGAAACGACATGAAAAAATTGGTGTCTCTGGCGCTCGCCGCGCTGCTTGTATGTATGCTCGTACCGACGGTCGGCCTGGCGTACGACACACAGGCGGGCGGAACCAACGTGGCCCTGCCGCCGGTCACGGACCCGGATTGGCAATCCCCCTTCAACGACGCGCGCCTCGTGGGGAGATCGGAGACGGGCCTGCTCCCGGCGATGGGCTGGAACAGCTGGAACGCGTTTCAGACAAACATCAACGCAAACCTCATCAAACGCATCGCGGACTCCTTCATACGGCTCGGCCTCGACAAGGCGGGGTACGAGTATGTCGTCATCGACGACGGCTGTTACAACGCCAGCCTGATCGGCGGGACCCTTTCGAACCACACCACAAACTTCCCGCTCGGGTTCAAAGACATGTCGGATTATGTCCACAATCTGGGGCTGAAATACGGCATGTATCAGGACTCCGGGGCGCGGACCTGCGGCGGGCAGCCCGGCGCGTACGGGCGCGAGGATCTCTTTGCCCAAACCATGGTGGACTGGGGCGTCGACTACATCAAGTACGACTTCTGCGGCAACACCTGGGACAACGACAGGTACGGGCGCGCGCCGAACATCCGGAGCCTGACGGTCCGCGCGTCGGACGGCGGCTTTGAACAAAAGATCAACGCGCTGGACGCCGTCGCCTCGGGCAGCGTCACAAAAAACACGACCGACAATTTCGTGAGCGGGATCGGCATCGGCTCCACGGCCGGCACCCCGACCACGCCGTATGCGGACCTCACCTTCACCGTCACGGCGCCGGCGGCGGGTACGTACACCGTGGTGATCGAAAACTCCGCGAACGGCACCGGCACCGGCGTTGGGCGCTATCTGATGCTCGACGTGAACGGGACGCGCCGGTTTGAGACGCTGGTGCCCTCCACGGGCTCCGTCACCGTGATGCAAAACACCGAGACCAGCGCGGAGCTGGCGGAGGGTGAGAATACCCTGCGTATCTACAACGTCAAACGCGCGGAGAGCGCGCTCTACTCGATGGCGGCGTTCAAAGACGCCCTCGTCAAGGCGGGCGGCGAATCGGTCCGCTTCAGCATCTGCGAGTGGGGGTACAACAGCCCCTGGACGTGGGCGCACAAAGTGGGCGACTCCTACCGCATCACGACGGACATCGCGAACAAGGTGAGCGAAGGGCAGTATTCCTGGATGAAGTACCAATACGACCGCGCGGTCATTCTGGACAAATACACAGGCCTCGACAAGGCCTGGGCCGACCCCGACATGCTAGTCGTGGGCCTCAAAGACACCGACAAGGCGCTGGTGGACGGCGTAAGACCGTACTTCACCCACGAGGAGGACATCCAGCACTTCACGGCCTGGTGTATGATGAACGCCCCGCTGATGCTCGGCATGGATCTCACCAAAGTGGAAGTCGGCGACCCTGTCTGGCAGGTGATCACAAACCGCGACGTGATCGCGCTGGACCAAGATCCGCTGGGCGTCCAGGCGAAGCGCCTCAAGACCACCGCCACCCTCGCCGCGATGGACGCGTTCACGACCGCCTCTCGCATGGACATCATCGCAAAGCCTCTGGCAAACGGCGACGTCGCGGTCATGTTTGTCAACGTGGGCTCCACCACCCGGACCCTCGGGATCAGCGCGGATGAGATCCTGGCCGGTCTGGCCGGCAAGCTGGCGGACGCGGAGGCCTTTGCCGCCGCCGAAACCTATACGGTAAAGGATCTCTGGTCGAAGTCGCTCTCGACGCTGGCGCACGACGCGACCCTCACGATGACCGTGGCGGCCCACGGCTCCAGGACCTTCCGGCTCTCTCCCTCCGACGCCTTTGCCGCCCCGACGTACGCGGTGCGGGCGGACGGCGGCGACACGCTCGTCCCCGTCTATGCGCTCTCCGCGGCCGCCGGCCAGACGCTGACTCTCTCCTTCGACGCCCTGCGCGCGCGCGGCGCGGCGCAGCCCGTCACCGCGATTGCGGCGCTCTACGACGCGGCCGGCCGTCTCGTGCGGATCAGCACGGCGGCGGGCGAGGCCGAAGCCGGCCTCGTAAAGTCGTTCTCACTGGACATGGCGATTCCGGAGGACGCCGAGGGGCTGTCTCTCCGCCTCCTGGTCTGGGAGAGCGGGACGCTGCGCCCGCTGACGGACGCCGCCGATTTTACATAACGGCACTCTCGCCGCAAGACGGCAAAACAGGGCCGCTCACGCCGTGAGGCAGCCCTGAAACGGCAAGAGACGGCTTCCGGCCCCCGCCGGTTGCCGTCTCTTGCCCGGCTTTTTCTCCATACCCCTCAGGTGCAGTGTATCACAGCAAAAAGCCACTTGGCAAACATTTAGCTGTCACGGCGCACTCAGCTTCCACGGTATGTCCCCCGCGGCCGGGTCGGCGGTTTGTATCACATTTTTTCGGTGCCGCTGATGTACTGCCCGCCGGACCACAGGGCCGACACCCGCGCGGCGGACTGGAGATACGCGGCCTCAAAGGTCTCCGCCAGTTTCCTGGCGATGTCCGCCTCGGTGTACGCCTGCGGGTTGTCGGGCACAAATTCGACGGTGGTCACCCTGTTCTCGGCGCGCCAGAATTTGCGGGCCGTGTGGCCGATGAGCTGCTCTGCCCCGAAGACCTGATACTTGGTGAAGACGATGTTCCCCTGCGCGTCCACACTGTCTATCGTATGCACCTCGACGCCCGCCATCACCTGTTCCGCCTTTTGCGTCGCCGGGTGATAGACCCAGATCTCGTTTCCGGAGAAGAAAAAATTGCTTCCGTCTGGCGTCAGACCGGGCGACGTGATAAAATAGTAGTCGCCGCCGGCGGCGAGCGCACACTGATCGTGCGCAAGGACCCCCGGGAAGGTGCTGAACCAAACCGGCGTGACGCCCGTCTGCGCCAGAATTTCCTCCCACAGCGACTGCATCTCCCGCTGCTCTTTGGTACTGCCAATCAGCACGGTCCGGGTCTCCGCGACATAATCCACCGCCTGTCTCAGATAGTCGGACACCCCCCGGATGGGCACGTACGTCGTCCCCTGGTACAGGATCGGCTCCACCACCTGGCCGTCGGCGTCACGGAAGGCGGCCTTTTCGCCGTTTACCAGGACCGTCAGCCCGCCCATGGAAACCTGAATGTTTTTTCTCTCGCCCGGAAAGACGGCCGCGCCGGCCGGGATGGCCGCCAGCATCGTGCCGAATGCCATGAAAAGAATCGCCGCCATCAGTTTTTTCCGCATGGTAAGATACTCCTTTTCAATGAGTGCCGCCAAGCCACTGCGCTTGCTTTTGTAAAAAATATGATATAATCCGATCATGGCAATTGCGGAGGTGACGGCCGATATGGGTGGAATTCGTGACATTTCGCGCAAGGCAAACGCTGGAGAGGACTTCTATCTGCTGCTCGGCGATTTTCTTGACGAGTTCTATACAACCGCGCCGGACATACGGATCGCGATGCTGCATGACGCGCCGGAGGATATGGCAAGTGAAGAGCTTGTGCCTTTTCTCGCGGCGACCGCACATAAGCTCGCGGACGACTACGGGTATGACGCGCCGAAGTGGACGTTCGAGCGGCGGTGCTATCTTCCGGGCTCGAAGCCGTATTTTGGCTGCCAGGCGAAGGGCAATCTTCGGCTGCTGTTTATGTACAAATCGCCCGCCGAGTTCAAGCATCGCAATCTATTTGTTGACGAAAATGTGCTTGAGCGCGTGTAAAGGAGGATATATGCTTTCAAAAGAGCAAATCTTGAAATATCTGCGACAGCTGAGCGACGAACTTGGCGCACAGGGCATGAGAGGTGAAATCCTGCTGACAGGCGGCGCGGCGATGTGTCTTGTCCATGAAGCGCGCGATATAACCAAAGACATAGACGCGCTTTACGAGCCGAAAGAGATGATCAACCGACTCGCAGCAAAGATCGCGGAGCGCGAAGGATTGCCCGCCGACTGGCTGAACGACGGCGTAAAGGGCTTTGTCGGGGCAAACGCCCCAGTCGAGGATTTTATATCGTTCGGAAGTCTAAGAATACAGACAGTATCAGCCGAATATCTGCTTACCATGAAACTTATGTCAGCGCGGTATGGCGAAAAAGACAGCGACGACATTCGGTTTCTTATGCGCAAACTCAACATTTCAACTTCGGAAGGCGCAACGGAAATACTTCTGTCGTTTTTCTCGCCGAAACAGATACTGCCCAAAACGCAATATATAATTGAAGAGCTTGTCGAGCAAATTCGTGAACAGGACGAATCCACGTCGTAAGGCGAGCCCGGCAGCCAACTTGCATATCAATTCACCATGGTCCTCACACAAGCACCGGAGCCGCTTGTCACAAAACCCATATCGCATCTTTTGTACGCACCAAGAGTGTTTTGACCTTGCTGCCCACCCGCGTCTATGCGGGTGGGCTTTTTTTCTACGTCAATCCGGCGTGAATGTGATTGTCTCGATATACGCAACACCAAAACCATCGAAGCCTTTGGTCGTAAACATATACTTACCCAAATCAGGCACCGTCATCTCTACAGTCCATATCTCCAGTCCTTGAATAACGAGGCCGCCTTCTGTCTCAATTCGCCCCGGCATC
>JAISCT010000045.1 GCA_031265355.1 Oscillospiraceae bacterium
GGAATAATGCTTCAGCATAAAAAGCCTTACAGTGCGATATTTCAACTGGCTTTAGCCTGAAAATACGACTTTCAGTCGTTTACCATCCCCTGCACTTCAGTGCAGGTGTGGTTGAGTGGATGCACATCAACTGTCAAAACTGCGACTATTACTACGAGAGTCTCTTTCCAGACGGATTCTCTCTCCTCACCCCTGGCATGGATTACGAGATGAAAGAGATGTTTGAAACACTCATCGCATCCTACGACGACACACACCCAGATGCGCTCTGCTTTATGAGCAATCATGTGAGCGGATTGCTGACAAAAATGCTCACATACCGAGACATTCAGAAAAGGCAAGACTCTGAACATCGAGATATTATCGATGCGGTTGTGACCTATATCAAAGAGCACTTTCACCAGCCAATTGACGTGGAGGATATGGCACAGCGAGTCGGTTTGTCCAAGTATTACTTCATCAAACTGTTTCGGGAACGACTGCACACTACGCCCTATCAATACCTGCTGATCCATCGCATCAATGAATCCAAAAAGATGCTGATCTCGACGGAACGTAAGATTTTAGAGATTGCGTTTGCTGTGGGATTCTCCGAGAGCGGACATTTCAGCAGGACATTTCGGCGTGTCACTGGGGTCGCGCCCTGCGAGTATCGGCGGCAGTGGCGCGACCAAAACGAGAGACTGTGAGGAGTGCCGTGTGTCTCCCACCAAGGAAGATGGTGTGTATGCGCGCTTCAACAGTATTTGGCATATATGTTGCTGTAAAAGTAAGAAAGAGGAGAAACACCCCGTTTTTTGGCGTCGATGAGGCGGCGCGCAGCCAAGCGTCGGCATCGGCGCTACATGGAGCAAACAGAGATGACGAGGGAGGTGTGTGTCCGGCGGTGTTTTATTTTCTACATCAAAAGTGTTTACTATTCTCCATTTACTTTTGCGCGAAATACTTTACAATAAAATAGAGAAGAGGAGGAGGTGACTGCGGTAGTATGGCAGCGATAGAGGCGAGAAAGATATGTAAAATATTTCCAGGCGTCAAAGCCCTTTCCGATGTGACACTGTCGGTAGAAAAGGGTGAGGTGCATGCGGTGGTTGGCGAAAACGGCGCGGGTAAGTCGACGCTCATGAAGATTTTGGGCGGACTGTACAGCATGGATAGCGGCCAGATTTTGATCGGCGGCAAGGAGTGCGAGATCAAAAATATCGCGGATTCACTGCGGCATGGCGTCAGCGTTATCTATCAGGAATTGAATCTCATGCCAGCACTGACAGTGGCGGAAAATATTTACATAAGTGGACTGCCGGGCCGGGCGGGCTGCGTCAATTACCGAGAACTGAATCGTCGTACACAGGCGCTGATCGACAGTCTTGGTTTGCAAATTCGGCCGGCAGATTACGTGAGTGCACTGAGTGTTTCCCAGCGTCAGATGGTGGAGATTCTCAAAGCGCTTTCGCACAATTCCGAGATCATCATCATGGACGAACCGACGGCGGCGCTGAACAATCAGGAGGTGGAGACGCTCTACGGCATCATCCGGAGACTCCGCGCCGACGGCAAGACCATCATCTACATATCCCACCGTCTGCGCGAGGTCTTTGACCTGTCCGATCGGGTGACGGTCCTGCGGGACGGCCAGTATATCGGCACCCGCGCCATCGGCGAACTCGACGAGCGCAAACTGGTCGAGATGATGGTGGGCCGCGATATCTCCCAGCTTTACCAATATGCCGTCCATCCGCTGGGCGATACGCTGCTGGCGGTCAAAGATCTGGGCAAGGAGGGGGTCTTCTCCGATGTGTCCTTTACTCTCCGGGCCGGTGAGGTGGTCGGCATGGCCGGGCTGATGGGTTGCGGCCGGGAGGATATCGTCAAAGCCATCTACGGCCTCGTGCGCCACGACACTGGTTCGGTGACCGTGAACGGCGAGACAGCCGACATCCGTCGCCCCACTGACGCCATCAGGAAGGGCATCGGGTTTGTGACTGACGATCGCAAGGACGCCGGTATCTTCGCGCTGATGACCGTCCGAGAGAACATCACCATCAATATCCTGCGCATAATCTCCAAGTTCCGGTTGATCTCCGCCAAAAAGGAACGCGAATTGTTGGCATCGTACACGAAAAGCATGAACATGAGGTACGCAAACGAGATCCAGCGCATCATGAGCCTGTCGGGCGGCAACCAGCAGAAGTTCGTGCTGGCCCGCGCGCTGGCGTCCGGCTGCAAGGTGCTCGTCCTCTGCGAGCCGACCCGCGGCATCGACGTGGGCGCGAAGGCCGAGATCTATCAGCTGCTATCCGGGCTGTCCGAGCAGGGGTACGCCATTTTGGTGATCTCTTCCGAACTGCCGGAGATTATGTCCATCTGTTACCGTACACTGGTGATCTTCCAAGGCCGCGTCACCGGTAACATTCTGCGGGACGAGATGGATGAAAACCTTATCATGCGGTGCGCCACAGGCGGCGAGACTTATTTCAGCGAGGGGGCGGTGTTATGATGAGCAGACGGGCGAACATGTTTTGGCATTGCTGGGAAAAATTCGGAATCTTGGCCATTTTGGTCGTGGCGCTCATCGTCTTCGCCATCCTCACACCCAGCATCCTGGCCGCCGGTAACCTGCTGAACGTACTGGCCCGTTCGGCCATCGTGGGCATCCCCGCGCTGGGCATGACGTTCGCCATCTGTTCGGGTGGCTTCGACCTGTCGGTCGGCAGTATTGTGGGTCTGTCCACCTGTGTCTGGGCCTCTGCCTTGCCCGTGATGGGGCTGTTTCCCGCCACGCTGCTGACGCTTGCCGTGGGCGCCGTCTGCGGTCTGCTCAACGGGCTTGTTATCACCAAGCTGAAAATTGTGACCTTCGTGGCCACCTTGTCTATGAGCATGATCTTCCGGGGCGTCGCGCTGGTCTACACCGACGGTTCCAAGCAGATGCTCAACCGCTCGGAGCACCCCGAGGCCAAGTTCTTCTCCCAGAGCGTGAATGTGTTCGGCCAGCAAATTCAGCTGACGCAGATGCTTTTGCTGGCGGCGGTGTTCACTGTCGGATACTTCCTCTACCGGTACACCCGCTTCGGCGTCCACACCCGCAGCGTCGGCTCCAACGAGGCATCCGCCCGCACCTCGGGCATCCGGGTGGACCGCACACTGATTCTTGTCTTCGTCCTCACCGGCGCGACCGCCGCGCTGTCCTCATTGATCACGGCCTCCCAGCTCATGCAGGGCGCGGCTACATTGGGTGTCGGCTTTGAATTGGAAGTCATCACCGCCGCGATTTTGGGCGGCACCTCATTGGCGGGGGGGCGAGGAAATGTCTGGGGCTCCCTGATGGCCGCCGTTATGCTTACCCTCACGCGCAACGGATTGAATTTGTTGGGACTGCCTGACGAGTACCAGCGGCTGGCCATCGGCATCATTTTGCTGTTGGCCCTGGCCATCAGCGGCATACAGGAGCTCATGAAGGAGGCGCGCACATGAAAAGCCTTGTCAAGAAAATTGATTTCCGTGAGTTGGGCATCTTTTACGCCCTGATTGTCTTGTGGCTCATTTTGTTTGCTGTGGGCGCGCCGGGGTTCCGGCAATTCTCTACTTACCAGTCCATCCTGCAAAAAGCATCTTTTATGGGCATCTGCGGCGTCGGCATGACGCTGTGCATCGCATCCAAGCACTTCGACCAGAGTATCGGGTCCATGTCGGCCTTCCTCGGCTGCACCTTTGTCATGCTGCTGCGGGTCTTCTCCGATCGCCCCCCGCAGGAACAAGTCGGCGTCACGGTTCGTCCGGACGGTGTGGAGTATCTGGGCATCACCTGGGTGGGCATTCTGGCCACTTTTCTCATCATACTGGTGCTGGGCGTGGTGTGCGGCCTGTTCAACGGCGTGCTGGTCGCCAAATTGCGTATCCCAGCTTTTATCGCCACGCTGGGTACCCTCTATGTGCTGCGGGGTTCGGCCTACTTGGTCACCGACAGCCAGCCGTATGTCATCAACCAGCAGATCACCACGGAGCAGTACGCCCTGTTCGATTATCTGGGTACGGGGACCATCTTGTGGCTGCCCTTCTCCTTCTGGGTGATGCTTCTGTGCGCCGCCGTGGGCGGGGTAGTCCTGCGTAAGATGAAATTGGGGCGCGATACGCTGGCCATCGGCAACTCGGTGGAGGCCAGCCGTATCTCCGGAATCAACATCGATAGGACCAAGATTTTGGTGTTTACGCTGCTGGGCGGTTTTGTCGGCATCGCCGCCATCCTTAACACCTGCTATCTGGCCTCGGAGAACGCCGGTATGCTCCAGGGCTTTGAGTTTGACGTCATCACCACCGTCGTGCTGGGCGGCACCGCACTGGCCGGCGGCAAGGGCAACATCTTCAATTCCATGTCGGCGGCGCTGTTCTTCGCGACGCTGACTGTCGGGATGCCGCTCATCGGCATCGGTTCTTACCCACAACGCATCATTCAGGGCGCCATCCTGCTGTTCGCATTTTCTATCAACGAGATTCGCGCCCAAATGGAGAGCCGCCGCGTCAAGGTTGGTGCCCGCCGCGCGGCCGCGCTCAAAGCAGCTTCCCAATCGTGAGCAATTCCATTAATCTATCAAAATTTTGTTAAGGAGAGGTAAAACATGAAAAAACGCATCTTCGCGCTCTTCCTGTGCGCGGCACTGGTCCTCACGCTGGCCGCCTGCGCCACCAACGGTCCCGCCGTCTCGCCCGACGCCAGTACCGACCAACCAAGTGGCGGCGACAAAGGTACCGTCGGTTTCTCGGTCTACGACATGCAATATGAGTTCTTCCAGCTCATGGAGGAGGGTACCCGCACCGAGATCGAGCGGCTGGGCTACCAGTACCAGCTGCACGACCAGAAAAGCGACGAGACCGAAATGGTTACAGGCGCCATCAACCTGATAAACTCGGGCATTCAGGCGCTGATCATCTCCCCCTGCAAGCCGGAGGCGCTCTCCAGCATCGTCGCGGCCGCCAAGGAGAAAAACATCCCGGTCGTCGTGGACGACATCGGCGGCGGTGGCGCCGACTACAACGCCATCGTCATCTCCGACTGTTACCAGGGCGGTCAGCAGGCCGCTGACTACGCCGCCGAATTGCTGACCGGCAAAGAGGGCTCCAAGAATGTCGCCATCATCAAGTGTGAACCGGAGGCCGTCTACGCCATTCGCCGCGGCGAGGGTTTTAAAGCCAATATCACCGCCGCCGGGTACAGTGTGGTGGCCGAAGTCTCCGGCCACTCGAAAAGCGAAGAAGGTTACTCCATCATGCAGGACTTGCTGGCCTCCAATCCGGACATTGTGGCTGTCTTTGCCGAGAATGATCCGATGGCCGTCGGGGCGGCCAACGCTCTGGCCGACGCGGGCCGCAGCGATATCGTCGTCATCGGTTTCAACAACGACCCCGAAGCCGTGGACGCGATGAAGAACGGCATCATGGCCGCAACTGTGGCCCAGTATCCCGGTGAGATGGGTAAATTGACCGTGCAATTGGCCGACAAATTCATCAAAGGCGAGACCGTGACCTATGATAACCCGGACACCCGTGAAATCTTCGCGGAGGTACGGTTGATCAAAGCTGCCGACGTCACCGGCGAGAAGGGTACCATCGGCTTCTCGGTCTACGACATGCAGTATGAATTTTTCCAAATAATGGAAAGAGGAACCCGCGCCGAGATCGAGCGATTGGGATATAAGTACCAGCTGCATGACCAGAAGAGTGATGAAACTGAGATGGTCACGGGGGCCATTAACCTGATAAACTCGGGCATCCAGGCGCTGATCATCTCCCCCTGCAAGCCGGAGGCGCTCTCCAGCATCGTGGCGGCCGCCAAGGAAAAGAACATCCCGGTCGTCGTGGACGACATCGGCGGCGGTGGCGCCGACTACGACGCCATCGTCATATCCAACTGCTATCAGGGCGGTCAGCAGGCCGCCGACTACGCCGCCGAATTGCTGACCGGCAAAGAGGGCTCCAAAAAGGTTGCCATCATCAAGTGTGAACCGGAGGCTGTCTACGCCATCCGCCGCGGCGAGGGCTTCAAGGCCAACATCACCGCCGCCGGGTACAATGTGGTAGCCGAAGTTTCAGGCCACTCCAAGAGCGAAGAAGGCTATTCCATCATGCAGGACCTGTTGGCCTCCAACTCGGACCTTGTGGCTGTCTTTGCCGAGAATGACCCGATGGCCGTCGGAGCGGCCAACGCCCTGGCCGACGCGGGCCGCGACGATATCGTCGTCATCGGCTTTAACAATGACCCAGAGGCCGTGGACGCGATGAAAAACGGCATCATGGCCGCGACTGTGGCCCAGTACCCCGACGAGATGGGCAAGCTGACTGTCCAGCTGGCCGACAAGTTCATAAGTGGTCAGACCGTGACCTACGACGATCCGGCCACCCGCGAGATCTTCGCGGCGGTGAAACTGATCAAAGCGGCCGACGCGCGGTAAATTGCGTACCGTCGGCGCGTCCGCGCGGACGCGCCGACGGTATGTTCCCAGAGATCAATGGAGAACATGACCTCGGGTCTTTTGACGCCCGGGGCATGTTCTTTTTCTTGCTTCTTCTCTCTCTCGTTCCCCGTGTGGTGGGTTGTCAAGCGGGCGCGTTTGTGATATGATATGACACAGAAAGAAATTAGCGAAAACTGACGAATTTGGGGGAAAATTGTTATGAAGCGGCGTGCGTTGTTCAGTGTGTCTGACAAAACAGGCGTGGTGGAACTGGCCCGGCGGATTTCGGCGCTGGGGTATGAGATCGTGTCCACCGGAGGTACCGCAACCGCGCTCCGGGCGGGTGGCATCCCAGTGGTGGGCATCAGCGAGATTACGGGGTTTCCCGAGTGTCTCGACGGCCGGCTGAAGACGCTGCATCCCTTTGTGCACGGCGGTATTCTGGCCATGCGGGACAATCCTGACCATATGGCCCAGCTTGAACTGCTCGGCATCGATCCGATCGACATCGTCGTAATCAATCTCTACCCGTTTAAACAGACGATCCTCAAAGAGGATGTGCAGCTCGCCGAGGCCATCGAAAACATCGACATCGGCGGCCCCACGATGATCCGCTCAGCTGCCAAAAATTGGCAGGATGTGGTGGTCGTCATCGATCCGATCGATTACGACATGGTGGCGGATGCGCTGGAGGAGGGCGGCGTAAGCAGGGAAACGCGGTTTGCGCTGGCCTCCAAAGTGTTTGAACACACGGCGCACTACGACGCGCTCATTGCCGAGTATCTGCGGCACGAGACGGGCCAGCTGTACCCGGAGACGCTGACGCTGACGTTTGAGAAGGAGCAGGCGTTGCGCTACGGAGAAAATCCCAACCAGTCGGCGGCCTTTTATCGGGATGTGGGCCGCTGGGAGGGAACGCTGCCGGCCCTTGAGCAGATCCACGGCAAGGAACTCTCCTACAACAACATAGGCGATCTCAACGGGGCGATCGAGCTCATCCGAGAGTTTGAAGAGCCCTGTGTGGTGGCCGTCAAGCATACGAACCCCTGTGGCGTGGGGCTGGGTCGCACGTTGTTGGAAGCATGGGAAAACGCCTACGCGGCCGATCCCGTGTCCATTTTCGGCGGTATTGTCGCGCTGAACCGCACCTGTGACGCCGAGACGGCCGCGCAGATCCACAAGATCTTCCTTGAGATCGTGGTGGCGCCGGCGTTCACCGACGAGGCGGTGGAGATCTTGAGCGTGAAAAAAAATCTCCGGCTGCTCACATTGGAGCTGATGGGCGACCCTCATATTCCGTTAGACTACGATCTGCGGCGCGTCTCCGGCGGGCTGTTGGTACAGAGCCGGGACGATATTTTGTATGACGAGTCCGTGCCGCGTGTCGTGACCCGCCGCGCGCCCACGAAGGAGGAGATGGCCTCGCTTCATTTTGCCTGGAAGGTGGTCAAATACGTCAAATCCAACGCCATTGTGCTGGTAAACGGCCGCCGTACGGTGGGCATCGGCCCGGGGCAGACGAACCGCGTCACGGCGCTGAGGCTGGCCATCCAATATGCCGGCGAGGCGGCCCGGGGATCTGTGATGGCCTCCGACGCGTTCTTTCCGTTTGAGGATTGCGTACGGGAGGCCGAGAAGGCCGGCGTCAGCGCGATCATCCAGCCGGGCGGTTCGGTGGGCGATCAGAAATCCATCGACGCGGCCGACGAGGCGGGCATCGCGATGCTCTTCACCGGAGTCCGGCATTTTAAACATTGATGAACGTCGATGGTTCAGGTGTCAGAAGTACGTCTGACACCTGAACCATCGTGCCGTTAAAGGCAGGGAGGAGAGGGTGCCCATGAGAGTGCTTGTCGTTGGGTCCGGGGGGCGCGAACATGTTCTGTGCTGGAAGCTCGCGCAGAGCGGCAGCGTCACGAAATTGTACTGCGCGCCGGGCAACGCCGGCATCGCCCGGCTGGCTACGTGCGTGCCGGTGCGCGCCGCCGACGTGGACGGCATCGTCGCGTGGGCCAAGCGGGAAAAGATAGATTTTGTCGTCGTGGCGCCGGACGACCCGCTGGCGCTGGGCTGTGTCGACGCGCTGGAGGCGGCCGGGGTTCCGGCCTTCGGTCCGCGCCGCGCGGCGGCGGAGATCGAAAGTTCTAAGATCTACGCCAAGACGCTGATGCAGAAATACAACATCCCCACGGCGCGGTGGTGCGCCTTCGACCAACCGGACAGGGCGATCGACTACATCCGCGCCCAAGGTGCGCCCATTGTGGTCAAGGCCGACGGGCTGGCTTTGGGCAAGGGCGTCGTCGTCGCACGCACGGAGGACGAGGCGGTGCGCGCCGTGCGGGATATGATGGAGAACAAACGGTTCCGTGAGGCGGGCGCGCGGGTGGTCGTCGAGGAGTGCATGACGGGGCCGGAGGTCACCGTGCTGGCCTTTACCGACGGTAAGACCGTGGTACCCATGCCTTCTTCGCGTGACCACAAGCCCGTGTTTGACGGCAACCAAGGCCCAAACACCGGCGGTATGGGCGCGGTCTCGCCGGCCCCCGGCTACACGCCGGCGCTGGCGGCGCTCTGTGAGGAGACCATCTTCACGCCCACTGTCCGGGCGCTGGCCGCCGAGGGGCGGCCCTTCCAGGGCGTTTTGTATTTTGGCCTGATGCTGACAGAGCAGGGGCCGCGCGTCGTGGAGTACAACGCCCGCTTTGGCGACCCGGAGGCGCAGGCGGTGCTGATGCTGCTGGAGAGCGATCTTCTGGACATCCTGCTGGCCGTGCGCGGCGGCACGCTGGCGTCGGCGGACATCCGCTGGCGGCCGGAGGCCGCCTGTTGCGTCGTTCTGGCGAGCGGCGGCTATCCGGGCGCCTATCCGACGGGGCTGCCGATCACCGGTCTGCCGGACGACACCCCGGAGCGTGTGGTGTTTCACGCAGGCACGGTGCGGCAAGGCACGGACTGTATAACCGCCGGCGGACGCGTATTGGGTGTGACAGCCCGCGCCCCAAGCCCAGAGGAGGCCCGCCGTCTGGCCTACGAGACGGCGGACGCCATCCGCTTCGAAGGCCTCCACATGCGCCGGGACATAGGGCTGTGAAGTTGACTTGAATCGCTGAATCAGCACGATATGGTGTGGTGCTGTAAGAGTTGATTCGGATTTATATATCAAAAAGAAGGGAGGCTGTGAATATGAAAAGATTTTTCAGTTCGATCACTTGTTGCACAATTTTTGGTATTGTTTTCTTCGCCGGATGTACTGTAACAGATGTCTCACCGCAGACATCTGTCAGTGAATTGCCGGAGAGCACTGCTGAGACTACAGGGCATTATCTTGACGCATACTTGCCTTGGCAGATTGAAACCGCCAAGGCGCAGGGGATACGGGATGAGATGCTGCAAAGGAATATGGAAGAGTCCCTGGGGAATCTGGAAAAATTTATGACATCATTAAACGCGCCGCTGCCGCCGCAAAGTGCAAATGATAAAATTTTACTGGACGCTTTACTGGAAGAAAAGTTCAGCTCTCCCTTGGGACTGCGAAGCGAAATGGCTGTTTTGCTAACCGAGCAAAGGGGTGAAATATATTACAGTTATGTCATGTCTGCTACCGTTGAATATGGAGGTTCGTACGTTGTCGCCTGGGAATGGGACGGGGACAATGTTCGTATCTTAGATAGAAAGGCTGATAACCAGCCGCATAGTGCGGTGGTGCAGCCAGCGGTTGAGGAAATAGCGGGCGAACACGTCATCTTTGGCACATTAAGCAATGATGTATGGTATGGGGACGACCGATATCCTGCGCATTGCGGGACATTCAGCGTGACGATGGAAAATGGCGATATCATCACACAGGACGTATCGAATCTGTCCTGTGTGATGGCATTTTTGCCGAAAAATGAAGAATATACATATTGGTCACTGACGGACACAAATGAGGCGTTGATTTGGGACAGCTTGGGAAGCATGTGGCAGGGAAAATGACTTTTGCAAAAACCGCAACAGACCTCATGCTTACCGAGGATGAGTTTCATGCTGAACTTGAAAAAGGCTATGCGGATATTGAAAAAGGCAATGTTCATCCTGCCGGAGAGGCGCTTGCTGCATTGCGCGGTGAGCTTGGGGTTTGATTTTTGAGAGATAAATTTTAGTTTCAAAAGAACACGGATAGACAGTCGGTGTCGAAGTACAGCGAATCAGTCAATCAGTTCGCCCCCTTCATCCGACCCGTCGAGCCCGTCGCTCCGGGCCGCACGGTGCGCGCCTTCGTCTGGGGAGCTGCCCGTATGCCGCTGGCTGTGCCGGCGGTGCGCGGCAGCTGAGGCCGCGCCGCCGTGCGTCGCTGAAATTTTCGTTGCGCTTGTGCGCGCGGTTTGATATAATGAGACAAAATGCCCGCGGGTGCGCCGGGCCGCCGTGTTTCGGCGGCCCGGCGGTCTGCCCCGAACTTGTGAATCAGAAGAGGAACAAAGCCGTGATGACAGAGAACGCAGCCACAGAGAAGAAAGACAGACAGGACAAGCAACGCAAGAAAAAGGACGAGACCTTCCGCACGATGATCGGCGGACAGGCTATCATCGAGGGGATCATGATGCGCGGCCCGGACAAGATCGCCATGGTGGTGCGCGCGCCGGAGGGAATTGTCACGCAGGAGAAAGAGATTGTGCCCTATAAGGACAAACACCCTGTGCTCGGTTGGCCATTTGTGCGCGGCGTGATCGGTTTTGTGGACTCCATGCGGCTCGGGATGAAGGCGCTCATGTGGTCGGCCGAGTACTACCCGGAGGAGGCGCCGGAGGAGGCGCCGGCCAAGGAGCCGTCCCGATTTGCCAGCTGGCTCGACAAAAAGCTGGAGAGCGAGGCGGCTCAGAAGGCAGTACTTACATTTTCTATGGTGCTGGGCGTTGCGCTGGCCGTCGGGATCTTCATGTTGCTGCCCGCTTTTCTGACGGGTCTCATCGGTCGGGACGTGATCGGCGGTGTGTGGCGCAATCTGCTGGAGGGTTTGGTCCGTCTTGTCATCCTGCTCGGGTACTTATTCCTCGTCTCCCGCATGAAGGACATCCAGCGCGTCTTTTCCTACCACGGCGCGGAGCACAAGACCATCGCCTGCTACGAGGCAGGTGCGGAACTCAGTGTAGACAACGTCCGGCGCTACCCCCGTCTGCACCCGCGCTGCGGCACCAGCTTTTTGTTCACGGTGGTTATCATCAGTATCTTCGTATTCTCCGTCATGGTGCCGTTTGACAACATGTGGCTCCGACTGGCCTCGCGGCTTGTGCTGTTGCCCGTCGTAGTCGCCATCAGCTACGAGGCCAACCGGTGGGTGGGGCGGCACGACAATGTCTTCACCCGTGTGATCCGCGCGCCCGGGCTGTGGATGCAGCATCTGACGACGAACGAGCCGGACGACACCATGATCGAGGTGGGGATCGAGGCGTTGCAGCGCGTGCTGCCCAAACAAGCCGGTGACGACGAATGGGGCAAATACAATTGACGATATCCAGACGCCGGACGGCGCGGGGTGTCGCCTGTAAAGATCTGCTTAGCCGTTCTTACATTGATCCCTCTCAGGAGATGAGGCTGTGGCGAGGACCTACAACGATCTGTATCTGGATATGAGACAGCGCTTGCTTGGCAGCGGCGTCGCTATGGCGTCACTGGAGGCGCGGGAGATCATACGTCACGCAACCGGACGGAATCGGGCGGCCCTCGCACGGGACCGTCATTTCTACGTCCCCCCCGAGGCGGAAGCGGCGGCGATGGTCCTGTTGGAGCGCCGGCTGGCCGGCGAGCCGATCGCCTACATCGTCGGCGAGTGGGAGTTCTTTGGGCTGACTTTTGTGGTCAACCCCGACGTGCTCATCCCCCGTGTGGACACAGAAGTGTTGGCGGACGCGGCCATCGCCGCCGCGCGGGCGTGCGGTCCGGGTGCCCGCGTGCTCGATTTGTGCGCCGGCAGCGGCTGTGTGGGCCTTGCCGTGGCGGTGTATGCCGCCGGGTGCCGCGTGGTGCTCGGCGATGTCTCCGATTTGGCGCTCAAAGTGGCGCGCCGCAATGTGCGCCGGCATGATTTGTCGGCCCGGGTGGCCTGTATGAACGTCGACGCACTTGCCTCCGCTCCGGCGTCTCTCGGCGCTTTCGACGTCCTCGTCTGCAACCCGCCCTATGTCCCGGACGAAGAATGGAAAAATTTAGATCATTCGGTGCGCGACTATGAGCCGCGCCTCGCGTTGGAAGGCGGGCCGGACGGCCTGCAATTCTACCGCTCGGTGGTCGCCGGTTGGCGGCCTGCGCTGCGGCGCGGTGGGCGGCTGCTTTTTGAGTGCGGCGTGGGGCAGGCGGAGGCCGTGCGCACTCTTTTGTATCGGGAGGCCTACGGCGGCATCGAAACGTTGCGCGACACGGGCGGCATTGAACGTGTCGTCATGGGTTCGCCCGTGTGGAACGAAGCCATCCGCGAGGGGATCGCGGAAATCGGATAAAGGGCGCCTCGCACGAAACGGTGAGAGGTGTTATAAAGAAAAAGGATGATGAAAATGGCGAATCTGCCCCGTTACGAGGCCCCTGTGGACAACAAAAATTCTGACAACCGCAAAAAAGCGCTGGAGACGGCAATGGAGCAGATCAACCGGCAGCACGGAAAGGGCGCTGTTATGCGTCTGGGCGACAACGCCGGTATGGCCGTCAGCGCCATCCCCACCGGGTCGCTGTCACTCGACCTTGCATTGGGGATCGGCGGCGTCCCGCGGGGGCGGATCGTCGAGATCTATGGGCCGGAGTCCTCCGGCAAGACGACGCTGGCCTTGCACATGATTGCCTCGGCCCAGCGGGGCGGCGGCGAGGCCGCCTTTATCGACGCCGAGCATGCGGTGGATCCGGAGTATGCGCGCGCGCTCGGGGTGGATACGGACAGTCTGCTCATCTCCCAGCCGGACAGCGGCGAGCAGGCGCTTGAGATCTGTGAGGCACTGGTGCGCAGCGGCGCGCTGGACATCGTTGTCATCGACTCGGTGGCGGCGCTTGTCCCGCGGGCGGAACTCGACGGCAACATGGGAGAGGCCGTGGTCGGGCTGCATGCCAGGCTGATGAGCCAGGCGATGCGCAAGTTGGCCGGGGCGCTTTCAAAGACCAACACGGTGGCGGTGTTCATCAACCAGCTCCGCGAAAAGGTCGGCATCACCTACGGCAATCCAGAGGTGACGACCGGCGGCCGCGCGCTGAAATTTTACGCCAGCGTGCGTATCGACGTGCGCAAGGGGCAGACCATCGAAGTGGGCGGAGAACCGGTCGGCAGCCTCACGAACATCAAAGTGGTTAAAAATAAGACCGCGCCCCCGTTTCGATTTTGTACGGTGGAGATCTTATACGGACAGGGCATCTCCCACGCGGGAGAACTGCTGGATCTCGGTGAGCGGTTGGACCTGGTGCAAAAGAGCGGCGCTTGGTATTCTTGCGGGGAGGTCCGGCTGGGGCAGGGGCGAGACAACGCGCGCGCCTATCTCGACGCGCACCCGGAGATGGCGGAGGAGATCGAAGCGGGCATCCGAGACAACGCGCTGTCGCTCGTCATGACAAAGGCGGCCAGCAAGAAGGCTGGCCGCGCGCTGACACCGGCAGGCAAGGGCGTCAAAGTGTCGGTCGACGACGAGAGTGACGGGGAGGATTGACTTCATATCCCATAAAATGTAAGATAAAGAAGAAGCAATTGAACCATTGATGGAGAAAGAGGTGCGTTCGGGTGTGTGAATCTCCCCCTGTGAGGCTTGCGGTCGATCGACAGAACACGTCCGTACGAGAGGCGGCGCTGCGGCTGCTTGGCCGCCGGGCTTATGGCGCGCGGGAGCTGTTTGGCAGGCTGGTGGAGCGGGGATTCTCCGAAAAGCGCGCGCGTGAGGCGGTTGAGTGGCTGCTCTCGCTCGGATACCTGGACGACAGCCGGTATGCCGAGGCGCTGGTGCAGTCGTACACCGCGCGGAGTTGCGGCCCTCATCGGATCCGGCGGGAACTGCATCGCCGGGGGGTGGACACGGAGACGGCCGAGGCCGCGCTGATGCAGGCGCCGCCGCCTGAAGGGGTGATCGACGCCTTTTTGGCGCGTCTGCCGTTGGATGGGCCGCTCGATGACAGCCAGCGGCGGTGGGCCGCCAACGCGCTCTACCGCAAGGGGTTTGATTGGGACGACATTCATGCGGGGCTGCTGCGGCTGGCGGACGAAGGGGAGAGACTGTCTTGAACGGGCCCAAAGTCGCCATGGTGTCGCTCGGATGTGCGAAAAACCTGGTCAGCAGTGAACAGATGCTGTGGTTGCTCTCCGACATGGGCTGTCGCATCGTGCCGGAACCGTCTGGCGCCGATGCAGTGGTGGTCAACACCTGCGGGTTCATTGAGAGCGCAAAGCGGGAGGCCATCGAGACGATTTTGGAGATGGCGGCGCTCAAGAGCGCAGGCAAGCTGGGAAAAATTTTGGTGGCGGGCTGTTTGGTTGAGAGGTACCGCGGCGAAGTGCAAGATGAACTGCCGGAGGTGGACGGTCTTCTCGGCTGCGGCAGTTTCCACGAGATCCGGGAAGTATTGTTCGAGGCGCTTCAGGGCAAAACGCCAGCGCGCTTCGGCGCGCTGGCCGAGGAACCGCTGGATACGCCGCGGCTCGTGACGACGCCGATTCACACCGCCTACCTCAAGGTGGCTGAGGGTTGCGACAACCACTGTGCGTACTGCGTCATCCCGTCGTTGCGCGGTCCGTTTCGCAGCCGTCCGATGGAATCGCTCCTTGAGGAGGCGCGGCGGTTGGCGGCGCGCGGCGCCAAGGAACTCATCCTGATCGCGCAGGATACGACGCGCTACGGTCTCGATCTGTATGGCGAACGCCGGCTGCCGGCGCTGCTGGATGAGCTGTGTCGCATCGAACCGCTGCACTGGCTGCGGTTGCACTACCTTTACCCGGACGCGATAGACGACGCCCTGATCGAGCGGATCGCCCGGGAGGAGAAGATCGTAAAGTACCTGGACATCCCACTCCAGCACATCAGCGACAAACTGCTCACGGCGATGAACCGTCGGGGCACGCGGCGCGATATCGAGGCGCTGATCGGGACACTGCGCGCGCGCATTCCGGACCTTGTGCTGCGTACATCCTTGATCGTCGGCCTGCCCGGCGAAAGCGAGGATGAATTTGAGGAGCTGTGCGTCTTTTTGCGCGCGGTCCGGATGGAGCGGGTGGGCGTATTCCCTTATTCGGCGGAGGAGGGCACGCCGGCGGCCGGGATGCCGGACCAAGTGCCCGAAGAGGTCAAAAAACGCCGCGCCGAGGTGGTAACGGAGATACAGACGGAGATCATGGACGACTTCAACGCCGCGCTGCAGGGACGTATTCTCACAGTGCTCACGGAGGGATATGACCGCTACGCGGGCTGCCACATCGGCCGCTCCTGGGCCGACAGCCCGGATGTGGACGGCAAAGTGTACTTCACGGCCCGCGGCCGGGTGCCCGAGGGGGAGATGGTCCGGGTGCGCATCACCGGTACGCTGGAAGGGGACCTTTTCGGGAAGGCCCGCGGCGTCTGAATCGACGTCCGTCGTTCGGGCGCCGTACAGTGCCGTCTCCGGTTGACTTTCGACGAAGGGACTGACAAGCCTTGACTGTCGCCAGCAGCATCACTTTGGCGCGTATCGCCCTGATCCCTGTGTTCATGTGGGCTATGATAAATCCCTTCCCTTACGCCGGCCTTCTTGCGCTGATCATTTTCATGGTGGCGAGCCTCACCGATGCGGTCGACGGGTACATCGCCCGGCGTATGAACCAAGTGACCAATTTTGGAAAGTTTGTGGATCCGCTGGCCGACAAGCTGCTGGTGACATCGGCGCTGCTCATGTTTGTGCAGCGGGGCGAGATGTCGGCCTGGGTGGCTATGATCATCGTGGCGCGGGAGTTTCTCGTCACCTCGCTGCGTATGGTGGCCGTGGCCGAGGGGCGCGTCATCGCGGCCGGCTGGGCCGGGAAGATCAAAACCGTAGTGCAGATCCTCTGCATCGCCTTCCTGCTGACGGGCGAGGGCGTGGTAGAAATTTGGTCGGGGGTCACACTGGGCGCCGTGGCCGTGTGGCTGATGGCGGCCGCGGCCATCTGGTCGGGGGCCGTGTACATCGTGCGACACCGCGATGTATTGAAGAGCGCCCGGTAGGCGTGTATGACGCACAAAGTGGGGGCAGGTGCGAATCCGAGCCCGCAAAGACGGCGCCGCAGCGCCAAAGGGGGAGCACAGGGGGAATGCAGATGGAGATCTATAATACGCTGACCCGCCGCAAAGAGACGTTTGTCCCGCTTATACCCGGCCGCGTTTTGATGTACTGCTGCGGCCCTACGGTGTACAATCGGATCCATGTGGGCAACGCCCGGCCGCTCATCGTGTTCGATGTGTTGCGCCGTCATCTGGAAAAAAAGGGATACCTGGTGACGTTCACGCAGAATTTCACCGACATCGACGACAAGGTCATCGGCAAAGCGCTGGCGGAGGGCGTTTCGTACGACGAAATCGCCGCACGCTATATTGAGGAGTACAAAGCGGATGCCCACGGGCTTGGCGTCCGTGACCCGGACATCGCGCCCCGCGCCACCGACAGCATGGACGCCATCTTGGCGCTCATCGGCCGACTGGTCGAGAAAGGGTATGCCTATCGGACGCCGGACGGCGTGTACTTCCGCGTAAATAATTTTCCAGAATATGGAAAATTATCCCAGCAGTCACTGGAGGATCTCTCCGCCGGCGCGCGGGTGGGGGTGGACGAGAGCAAGGAAAGTCCGTTCGATTTTGCGCTGTGGAAGGCGGTCAAGCCGGGAGAACCGTCATGGCCCTCCCCCTGGGGGCCGGGCCGTCCCGGCTGGCACATCGAGTGCTCGGCCATGTCGGCGGCGTACCTCGGGGAGACGATCGACATCCATTGCGGCGGGCAGGACCTTATCTTCCCTCACCACGAGAACGAGATTGCCCAGTCGGAGGCCGCCTATGGCGTCCCGCTGGCCCGCTACTGGATGCACAACGGATTTTTGAGCATCGACAATAAAAAGATGTCCAAGTCGCTGGGCAACTTCTTTACCGTGCGCGACGCGGCGGCGGTCTACGGCTACGAGACGATTCGCCTGTTCATGCTCTCCGCGCACTACCGCAACCCGCTGAACTACTCCACGGAGTCACTGGAGCAAAACAAGGCGGCGCTTGTACGGCTGCACACCACGAACGACCATCTCATCTTCCTCGTCAAGCAGTCCCGCGAGGAGGCGATGACCCACGAGGAGGCCGGATTCGCCGAGCGCGTGCAGGGCTATGCCGCTCGGTTTGAGCGCGCGTTGGACGACGATCTCAACACGGCCGACGCCGTCGGCGTCCTCTTTGAGGCGGTGCGTGAGATCAACATCCGCACAGCCGGGCAGACCTCCCGTGCTCTGGCGGCGGCCCTCGCCGAGACGTTGCGAGGGATGACCGATGTGCTCGGTCTCTTGGCGTCCGAGGAAGAGGAGACGCTGCTGGACGCCGGTGTCGAGGAGATGATCCGGGCGCGGCAGGAGGCTCGGGTGTCCAAAAATTTTGTCGAGGCCGATCGCATCCGCGATGAACTGCGGGCGCGGGGTATTTTGCTTGAGGATACGCCTCAGGGCGTCAAATGGAAGCGAGACCGAGGTTGAGGCCGGCCGTATTTTTCGTGACATTGGCGGCGAAATATGGTATGGTGACAAGGAAGAGTCCTGTCGGACAGAACCGCCGCGTCTGCGGGACGGGCAAGCCCGGTCACGGACCGGTCCAATCTGTACCGGCGCAGCCCGCGACGGAAGGGAGACGCTCATGAGCATCGAGATCGGCGATTTTCTCTCCCAGCTGACCAGCAACCCCATGGTGGCTGTGACGGCCCTGCTGACGATGGGGGTCATCCTTGTCAACGGGTGGACGGACGCGCCCAACGCAATTGCCACCTGTATCTCCACGCGGGCGATGAAGGCGTCCTCCGCCATCGCGATGGCGGCCGTGTGCAATTTCTTCGGTGTGCTGCTCATGACCCTTGTGAACTCCCAGGTGGCGATGACTCTCTACCACATGGTCGATTTTGGCGCCAATTCGTCGGAAGCCTCCGTGGCGCTGTGCGCGGCGCTGTTCGCGATCGTCGTCTGGGCGACGGTCGCCTGGAAATTCGGCATCCCGACAAGCGAGAGTCACGCGCTGATCGCCGGTCTCTCCGGCGCGGCCATCGCGCTACACGGCAGTTTGGAGGGGATCAACCCGGAGGAATGGATCAAAGTCGTCTACGGGCTGCTGCTGTCCACGATCCTCGGCTTCGGGTCCGGGTTTGGCGCAGTCCGGCTGATTGAGCGCATTTGCCGCCCGATGGACCGTCAGAAGACAGTCGGCTTTTTCAAACGGGCGCAGGTCTTTGGGGGTGCGTCTATGGCGTTTATGCACGGCGCGCAGGACGGGCAAAAGTTTATGAGCGTCTTTATGCTCGGGATTTTCCTTGTAAACGGCTCCAGCCATGTGACGGATTTCTCCATCCCCATATGGCTCATGCTGCTGTGTTCGGCCGTCATGGGGCTCGGTACCTCGGTCGGGGGGTACCGCATCATCAAAGCGGTCGGACTCGACATGGTAAAGCTGCAGACCTACCAGGGTTTCTCCGCCGACCTCGCCGCCGCCGGTTGTTTGCTCTTCTCTTCGCTGACGGGCATTCCTGTCAGCACGACGCACACAAAAACCACGGCTATCATGGGTGTGGGCGCGTCCAAACGGCTCTCCGCCGTCAACTGGAGCATCGTGCGGGAGATGGTGCTGGCCTGGGTTCTCACCTTCCCCGGCTGCGGGTTGCTGGGGTATATTATGACCAAGTTTTTTATGTATCTCTTCTGAGCGGCGCCGGCGCCCGCCGTGGGGCGCGGACATCCGCCAGGGACCGAAAGGAGACAAGGCATGGGAAAAGTACGGGGAGAAAAATTCGATTACTTCGCCTACTTTTACGCCTGCGGCTGCGCCGCACTGGAGGCCGCCACGTACCTGCATGAGACGTTTTCATCCTTCGACCCCGCCGCGCTGGCCCGGCAGGTGGACGAGCTGCACAAGATCGAAAACGATGCGGACGGCTTAAAGCACGATATGTTGCGGCATCTGGCGCACGAGTTCATGACGCCGATCGAACTGGAGGACATCATCTCGCTCTCGCAAGATCTCGACAATGTGGTGGATTCTATCGACGATGTGATGCAGCGTGTGAATATGTACGCGGCCAACATCCGGACGCTGCGCCCGGATGTGCTGTCTTTCACGTCGCTCATCGTGCGCTGCTGCCAGGCGCTGGAGACGGCGCTGAAAGAGTTCAAACATTTCCGCAAGTCGAAGACCATTATCTCCCTGCTGATTGAGATCAATACCATTGAGAGCGATGGGGACGCGCTCTTCGCGAAGAGCATGAAGCAGCTCTACACCGAGGACGCAGACATGCGTCACGTCATCATCTGGACCAACATCTTCGAGTGTCTTGAGAGCTGCCTTGATTTCTGCGAGGACGTGGCCGACATCATCGAAGGCGTGATCATGAAAAACACCTGACGCCGCCGCCCGCGGCGAGAGGCGCAACGGGACCGGACCCCAAAAACGGACGGCTCTGCGCCGTCCGTTTTGTCCGCAGCGAGGGGCTGCGGCCCGTCTCGCTGAAAAAGACGATCCCGGCGCTCTACGAGGCCTTTGCGGTGCAGATGCATCCGCCCGCCGGTTGATCATCCGGCACGGCGCCGGGCATCAGGCGCTGTGAGAGGTGCGCAGATGAACATTTCAATCTTGTCTCCAAAGCTGCTCTCGGTGACGGCGCCCGACGCCGTGTACATGGGCGGTTCGCAGGAGTGGTACGAGGGGGCCTGGCAGCGGCGGGCCGGCTGCGGACCGACTGTCGCTTCGGGCCTCGTGTGGTATCTGGTCCGCTCGCGCCCGCGCCTCGCGCCGCTGTGTGACGTGGGGGACGCCGGACAGGTACGTTTTTTGGCGCTGATGCGTGATATGTTCGATTGCGTCACGCCGGGAAGCCAGGGTGTGAACACCGCCCGGCTCTTTTCGGACGGCGTGCGGCGCTATGGGGCGGCGCGCGGCGTGCCGCTCGCCGTGCGGACGCTTGAGATCCACCGGCGCGGCCCGGGCGCGTTGCGCGACTTCGCGGCGCGTTGTCTGCGTGACGATTTGCCAATGGGTTTTTTAAACCTCTCAAACGGCGCGCTGCGCAACCTAGACAGTTGGCACTGGGTGCTCCTGTCGGCCTTGGAGACGGAGACGCTGACCGCCGAGATCTGCGACCAGGGACACGTGAAAGAGATCGACATGGCGATGTGGATGCGGACCACGCTCCTTGGCGGCGCGCTGGTTGCCTTGGAGGCGGAGGCCTGAGCCGGCGCGCGTCTTACGGCGCCGCGGACTCCGGCAACAGAGTGCTCACCGATACTTCAAAAGCGACGCGCCGGACCTGGGTGTCGTCATCAAGCACCTTTATGTAGGTTCGGCTTTGGATGCGCCCCTCAAGAGCCAGACGGGTTCCCACCCGGCGGCCGGCGCATTGGCGCGCGCCCGCGCCCCAGGCGATGCAAGGCAGATAATCGGACCGCCCATAGGAGCGGCCGACTGCCAGAATGAGGTCGCAGATCTCGCGCCCAAGCGGCGTTTTGCGATAGATCGGCGTTTTGCAGAGTGCGCCCGACAGGAAGACTTTGTTTTCGTGGGCGTCGTGGCTCGGCGACAGCGTGTGCGCCAGCACCGTAATGACCAGTTTGCTGCCGATGCCCGTTCTGTTGTTAAAAGAGCGCAGGGACCCTTCCGCCGCGAGGAAACGCCCCGGCGTGCAATCGCAGGCGTGTAGCGTCTCTCGGCTGACCAGTACGCGGACGACGTCGCGCGTGCCGGACAGTCGCTGGATGCCGAGCGTCAGCAGAAAATAGGAGCGGCCGTGACTTTCGTGTGAGAAAATCGGGGGGGACTCAACGAATCCCCGGAGGTACACGCTGTTGTGGGTCGTCTGTGTGGACATGGCAGGACACTCCCGTACAGAAGTTCATTTTGTGTTTTCAGAGGCCCGGTTTTGTGAGGCGCGGTGCGTCCGGCGGCTTTTTCTCATATATATGCGGCGCCCTGCGCGGCTATGCCGGCGCCGCGCCGCGCGAACAGCGGCGGCAGTCGGGCCGGCGCCACCCCCGCCGCGAGGAGCGTTCCCACGCAGGCGAGGCACTGCCAGAGTTCCAGGCGCGGCGGGCGTCGCAGCGTGATCTCCTGCCGGTCGACGCGCCGCCCTGTGACGTCGACAATCTCGCGTTGGACGGCCAGGGCCAGACGATCGTCCGCCGCGCTGGACAGTGTGAGCGTGTCCCGCGCGGACAGTCCGTAAGTGATTACCTCACCGGCCCGTATCCGCCAAGCGCCCGCGTCCGTGCCGGGCAAAATCGCGATACGACTCTCAAAGCCTCTGTCCGTGCGAAAGCCGGGGACGGCGACCAGTGCGTCCGCACGGTAGTATGCGCCGTCCGGGTGCGGCCGGAGGGCGCGGCGTCCGGGCAGAAGAGCCACGGCCCGCCCCGCGGCGGCCTGTGCCAGCATCCGGCGCAACGCGTGCCGGATAGGGCAGACGCCGGGTTCTAAAATACCCACGGTCCATATGGGTTTCATGTGAACTCCTCCTTTGGCGCGCGGGGCGTTTCGCCGGCGGGACATCCGGTCGCGCGGCCGTTATCTATTCGCTGTGATTCGGGCGTGCCCGTGTGTAGTGTGCGCCGTTTTTGTGTTCCGATGCACGCGCCGTGCGCGCATCGCGCGGTAAAATTTTATCCCGGCGGGCGTGCAATATGGGTCATAGGACCTTGCGAATCGAGAGAGTTTTCTATATAATAATGTTTTGGATCCACGACATAGATATTTAGGGGCATCCGGTCGCGGGTTTTTGATTGGGATATACGGAGGTATGTGTCATGTATCGGATTGTCGAGGCGCAGCGGTACAACCCGCAGGTCAAACGGTTGACCGTTGAGGCGCCCAGGGTGGCCCGGCGCGCGCGGCCGGGCCAGTTTGTCATGGTGCGCGTGGACGAGCGCGGCGAGCGCATACCCTTGACCATCGCGGACAGTGACGCCGCTTCGGGCTGTGTCACTGTCATCTTTCAAGAGGTGGGCTGCTCCACCGCGATGTTGGGGGCTCTGGAGGCGGGCGACACCATCGCCGACGTCGTCGGACCGCTCGGCGTCCCCTCGCATCTGGAGGGGCTGGGACGCGTGTGTGTGGTCGGCGGCGGGCTCGGCTGCGCCATCGCCTATCCGCAGGCCAAGGCGCTGTTTGGTATGGGTGCCCACGTCGACATCGTCGCCGGATTTCGCAGTGCGTCGCTGATCTTCTTGGAGGAGGAAATGCGCGCCGTCTCGCACAAACTCACGGTCTGTACGGACGACGGCTCCAACGGGTGCAAAGGACTTGTCACCGACATCTTGAAGGCCGCTTTGGAGGAGACCGTTTACGATGCGGTCATCGCCATCGGGCCGCTGGTAATGATGAAGTTTGTCTGCCTGACCACCAAGCCGTATGCCGTTCCCACGATTGTCAGCATGAACCCGATCATGGTGGACGGTACCGGCATGTGCGGCTGCTGCCGCGTGACAGTGGGCGGAGAAGTCAAATTTGCCTGCGTGGACGGGCCGGATTTCGACGGCCATTTGGTGGATTTTGACGAGGCCATGCGGCGCAACACGATCTACCGGACACAGGAACAGCGGAGCCTGCAAGAACACATCTGCCGAGGGGAGGAACGGCTCCATGCTCAATAAGTCGACGACAAAAACGCCCATGCCGGAACAGGAGCCGGCGTTGCGCGCCCGCAACTTTGAAGAGGTGGCGTTTGGCTACACACAGGCGCAGGCCAAGCGGGAGGCGGAGCGCTGTCTGCGCTGCAAGAACAAGCCCTGCGTGTCCGGCTGTCCCGTCGGGGTCGATATTCCCTCCTTTGTGGGGTCCCTGGCCGAGGGGGATACGGCCGCCGCGGCCGATGTGATCCGACGCGCCAATGCGCTGCCCGCTGTCTGCGGTCGGGTGTGCCCCCAAGAGACACAGTGCGAGCAGTTCTGTGTGCGAGGCCGAAACGGCGAACCGGTGGCCATCGGCCGGCTGGAGCGCTACACCGCCGATTGGGCCATGGAATACGGCGAGGACGAATCCCCCACCGACCCAAACGGTGTCCGTGTGGCGGTGGTCGGCTCGGGTCCGGCGGGGCTCACCTGTGCCGGCGCGCTTGCGCGCCTCGGTTGTGCGGTGACGGTTTTTGAGGCATTCCATAAGCCGGGCGGCGTGTTGGTGTACGGGATTCCCGAATTTCGTCTGCCAAAGGCCATTGTGGCCCGCGAGATTGCCCAATTGGAGGCGCGGGGCGTCGCCATCGAGACAAACTGCGTCGTGGGGCGCACGGTGACGGTGGACGAGCTCCTGACCGAGGGGTATCGGGCCGTGTTTGTGGGCTCCGGGGCCGGGCTGCCCACATTCATGGGTATCCCGGGGGAAAATTTAAATGGAGTCTATTCGGCCAACGAATTTTTGACGCGCGTCAACCTGATGCGCGCCTTTGAAAAAGGAGCGCAGACCCCTATTCAGCCGGTGCGCCGCGTCGCCGTAGTCGGCGGGGGCAACGTCGCGATGGATGCTGCGCGCTGCGCGTTGCGCCTCGGCGCCGAATTGGTGAGCATTGTGTACCGCCGCGGCGAACAGGAGATGCCGGCCCGGGCGGAGGAGATTCACCATGCCCGGGAGGAGGGCATTGCGTTTCATCTGCTCGTAAACCCGGTGTCGCTCGTCGGAGATGAACAGGGCTGGGTACGGGAGATAGTCTGTGTGGAGATGGAACTCAGTGAACCGGACGAGAGCGGTCGCCGCCGGCCTGTGCCCAAGGAGGGCAGCCGAGTGACGCTCCCGGTGGACGCCGTCGTCATGGCGATCGGTTCGTCGCCGAACCCCCTGATCCGGCAGACGACGCCCGACTTGGCCGCCAACCGGTGGGGCTGCCTTGTGGCCGACGAGACAACGGGCCGTACCGCGAAGCGCGGTGTCTACGCCGGCGGTGACGCAGTGACAGGCGCGGCCACCGTCATTCTGGCGATGGGCGCCGGCCAGGCCGCCGCCCGCGCGATCTACGAGGACGTCACAAGCGGACGTATCTGAACAAATTCTTGCCGACCGCGCTGGTTGGCGGAGGGGAGGCCTGTCTGTGAGCGAGGCTGTGCGGCAGCAGATGCCGCTTTTGGCCCTGCGGGGTATCACGGTATTTCCCAAAATGCTGATCCATTTCGACGTGGGCCGGGAAAAATCGGTCCGCGCATTGGAGAGAGCCCTGTCGTCCGGACAGCTTATCTTTCTTGTGTCGCAGCGGGACATGGGCGCGGCCGACCCCACGTTGGCCGACCTCTACGAGGTGGGTACGGTCGCGCGCGTCTGCCAGATTTTGCGCCTGCCCGGCGAGAACATGCGGGTCCTCGTCGAGGGCCTGACGCGCGCGCGCGTCGTCGACATGGTGCAGTTTGAGCCGGAGTTCATTGTCGAGGTGCTGACGCTGACTGTTTCCCGGCGGCGCGCGTCCGTGCAGAAGCAGCAGGCGTCCATGCGCGCGGTCCGGGAGCTCTTTGAGACATATGCGCGGCTCACCGCTCGGATCGCGCCAGATGTGCTGACGAGCGCGGACGGGACACAGGACCCGGGGTACATGGCCGATTACATCGCCCAAAACATGGCTGTCCGCCACGAGGAGAAACAGGCGATCTTAGAGCAGCTCCACGGGATGCGGCGGTTGGAGCAGGTGATGTCGCTGCTGCAACAGGAGATTGAGATTCTGGAGATTCAGAGAGACATCCAGACCAAGCTGCACCAGCAGCTCGAGCAGCATCAAAAGGAGTATTACCTGCGGGAGCAGATCAAAACCATTCAAACCGAGCTTGGAGAACGGGAGGATCTGGCCGACGAGGTGGATGCGTACCGGGCGAAGATCCACGCGTTGCGTCTGGACACGGAGATCGAGGAAAAGCTTCTGCAGGAGACGGGCCGGCTGTCGCGCATGACGCCCGGCTCCTCCGAGGCGACGGTGGTGCGCACCTGGCTCGATGCCTGCCTCGCACTGCCCTGGCGCAAGTCGACCCGGGACCGGCTCGACATTGCCGTGGCGGAGCGCCGGTTGAATGCCGATCACTACGGGCTTGTCAAGGTCAAGGAGCGCATGCTGGAATTTTTGGCGGTGAAAGCGCTGACGCCGCATCTGCAGAGCCAGGTGCTCTGTTTGGTCGGCCCGCCCGGTGTCGGCAAGACCTCCGTGGCCCAGTCGGTGGCGCGGGCCATGGGACGCAAACTGGCTCGGCTGTCGCTGGGCGGTGTGCGCGACGAGGCGGACATCCGCGGGCACCGCAGGACCTACATCGGCGCGATGCCGGGGCGCATCATGAACGCGCTGCGGCAGGCAGACAGCCGCAATCCGGTGCTGGTGCTCGACGAGGTGGATAAGATGGGCCACGACTTCCGGGGCGATCCGGCGGCGGCCTTGCTGGAGGTGTTCGACCCGGAACAAAACGGGACTTTCCGCGACCACTACTTGGAGCTGCCGTTTTCGCTGTCGGAGGTCCTGTTTATCACGACGGCCAACACGACGGAGACCGTCCCGCGCGCGCTGCTCGATCGCATGGAGGTCATCGAGCTCACGAGTTACACCGGTGAAGAGAAAGTGCAGATCGCGTCACACCACCTGCTGCCCAAGCAGTTGGCGCGCCACGGACTCAAACGGACGCAGCTTCGGCTCTCCGACGACGCGCTGCGCGAGATCATTGCCGCTTATACGCGGGAGTCGGGTGTGCGCGAATTGGAACGGATTTTGGCGGCGCTTTGCCGCAAGGTGGCGCGACAGATTGTGGCGGACGATGTGAAGCGGCGTTCACTCGGGGTCGGAGATCTGATAGCGCTGCTCGGTGTGCAGCGCTATCGGACCGATCGTCTGCGCCGCGCCCCCGAGGTGGGCGTCGCCTCAGGCCTCGCGTGGACGCATGTGGGCGGCGAGCTGTTGGAGGTTGAGGTGGGCGTCGTCGACGGCAGCGGGAAGATCGACTGCACCGGTAATCTGGGCAATGTGATGAAGGAATCGGCCCGGGCCGCGCTGACATACATCCGCAGCCGCAGTGTCGCGCTCGGCATCGAGGCGGATTTTTATAAGACCCGCGACATTCACATCCACTTTCCCGAGGGAGCCACGCCGAAGGACGGTCCCTCCGCCGGCATCACCATGGCGGTTGCCATGGTGTCGGCTCTCACGGGCGCGCCCGTGAGAGCCGAGGTAGCCATGACGGGGGAGATCACGTTACGCGGTCGGGTGCTGCCCATCGGCGGGCTGAAGGAGAAGACCATGGCCGCCTTCCGGGCGGGCGTGCGTACGGTGATCCTTCCGCGTGAGAACGAGAAGGACCTGCAGGACATCGACCCCACCGTGCGCGGCGCGCTGCAGTTTCTGATGGTGGAACATATGGACGCGGTGCTCACCGCCGCACTGGACATGACATTGCGGGAGGGGCGGTCCCTGCGCAAGACGGCGCCTGTTCTGCCGGCCATGCCGCCGCTGGCGATGACGGCGGGGGAGGACATATGC
Source organism: Oscillospiraceae bacterium (assembly GCA_031265355.1). Taxonomy (NCBI): domain Bacteria; kingdom Bacillati; phylum Bacillota; class Clostridia; order Eubacteriales; family Oscillospiraceae; species Oscillospiraceae bacterium. The sequence goes on from JAISCT010000045.1 coordinate 27,102, forward strand.
CCACACGGCGAACCGGTGTGTTGAAGAGGCTCAATCTGCACCGGGCGGAGTTCGTTCTCTCTGCCGCCGCGCCGTCGCAGTTCATCCGGGACGGTCGGCCCCAGTTCGCGTTTGCCGGGCGGTCCAATGTGGGCAAATCCTCGGTCATCAACCGGCTCTTAAACCGCCGCAATTTCGCGCGGGTGGGGGACACGCCGGGCAAGACCGTGCACGTCAACTACTTTCTGATCGACGAGGCGGTCTATTTTGTGGACCTGCCCGGCTACGGCTACGCGCGGGTTTCCCACGGGGAGAAGCGCCGCTGGGCCGCGCTGATGGAGTCGTTTTTTACCGAGGCGCCCCTCACGATGGGACTGATCATCGTGGACATCCGACACACGCCCACCGCCGACGACAAGACGATGACGGGTTATTTTCAGCAGACATGCGCGCCCTTCGCCGTGATCGCCAACAAGGCGGACAAAGTGAAGCCTTCGCAGAGAGCGGCGCGGCTGGAGGACGTCCGCGCCACCCTGGTGCTTGACCCGGCGGTGGGGCTGATTCCCTTCTCGGCGCGGACAGGGTGGGGCCGGGACGAGGTACTCGCCCTGATCGACAAAACGAGGGAGGCAGCCCCATGAGATGGATCCGTTGCGCGCATCCCAGACACCGTGGCTGGGCGGTGGTCGAAGGGGCGTTGGTTCGTCCGCTCGACCGGGCGCCGTGGCTGCATCCGGCGCCGGGCACCGAGACCATTCCGTTGCGGGAGGTCAGGTTGTTGGCGCCTGCCGAGCCCTCCAAAATTGTGGCGGTGGGGAAAAATTACTCCGAACACGCGCGGGAACTGGGCGGAGAGGTGCCGGAGCACCCGATTCTGTTCTTAAAGCCGCCCACCGCCATCCAGGACCCGGACGCGCCCATCGTGTACCCCCGTCTCGCGCGGCGGGTGGATTACGAGGGGGAATTGGCGTTCCTTGTCGGCCGGACGGCGCGCCATGTGCCGGCCGCGCGGGCCGCCGATTACATTGTCGGATACACCTGTTTCAACGACGTGACGGCGCGGGACATTCAAACGGCGGACGGACAGTGGACAAGGGCCAAGGGCTTTGACACCTTCGCGCCCGTCGGGCCCTGGCTCGTGGGCGGCCTTGACCCCGCCAACCTGACGCTCACGACGCGGCTGAACGGGGTGGTGCGGCAGCGCGCGTCCACGGGGCAGTTTTTGTGGACAATTCCGGAACTGCTCGCGTTCATCACCGCCGGCATGACGCTGCTGCCGGGCGACCTTGTTACGACGGGTACGCCGGTGGGCGTCGGCCCCCTGTTGCCCGGCGATACGGTGGAGGTGGAGATCGAAGGCATTGGGCTGCTGCGCAATCCGGTGGAGGCGGAAAAGTGAGATAGTACCTTGTTGCCGCGAAGCGGCAACAAAAAACAAGAATTTGGGTTGTGGGTTGCAGGTGCAACCCACATTAGATGAGATAGTATGGGATGTAAGGAGGATGGCCATGAGCCTTTTCAGCGAATCTTTGGGTGTGGATGCAAAAGGGCATTTGACGCTGGGCGGAGTGGATGTGCCCGCGCTGGCCCGGAAGTACGGAACGCCGTGTTACCTGATGGATGAGGATGGGATTCGAAAGACCTGCCGTGCTTTCAACGAGGCGATGCGGGCGCACTACGGCGGTGAATTTTTGATAGCTTACGCCAGCAAGGCGTTGTCCGTCTCCCATCTGTACCGGGTCATGTACGAGGAGAAGATGGGTTTTGACGTCGTCTCCGGCGGCGAACTCTACACGGCTCTGCGCGCCGGCGTCCCGGCCTCGGCTCTCTATTTCCACGGGAACAACAAGACGGAGGCGGAGATCCGCATGGGCCTTGAGGCGGGTGTGCGCCGTTTTGTCGTCGACAACCGGGAGGAGCTGGCGGCCCTGCACCGGCTGGCGGGGGAGAGCGGACTTCGGCCGGACATCTCATTTCGCATCAAGCCGGGCGTGGAGGCGCACACGCACGAGTTCGTCCAGACGGGCCGGATCGACTCCAAATTCGGCTTGGCGCTGGAGACGGGAGAGGCGGAGGCGGTCATCGGCGAGGCGTTGGCGCTGCCCCATGTGAACCTCGTCGGACTTCACTGCCATATCGGGTCTCAGATCTTTGACGCCGAGCCTTTCACCCATACGGTGGCCGTCATGATGACGTTCATGGCCGCCGTACGCGACAAATTCGGCCACACGCTGACGGAACTCAACCTGGGAGGCGGGTTCGGTATCCGCTATCTGCCCTCCCACCGGCCGCGCTCCCTTGAGGAAGTCGTATCGCTCACGGCCGGGGCCGTGACGGAGCACGCGCGGCGCCTCGGTCTGCCCCTGCCGGCGTTGGTGCTTGAACCGGGCCGTTTCCTGGTGGGGCCTTACGGGATCACCGTGTACACGGTGGGGTCGGTGAAAGAGATCCCGGGGGTGCGCACCTATGTGGCGGTGGACGGCGGCATGACGGACAATCCGCGCTTTGCGCTCTACGGCGCCGAATATGAGGTCGTGCTGCCGGAGCGGATGGAGGACCCGCGCGACACGGTGGTGACGGTGGCCGGCCGCTGCTGTGAGTCGGGCGACCTGTTGGCCCGCGACGTCGGCATCCCCGCGCCGCGGGCGGGGGAACTGCTGGCCGTGCTCGGTACAGGCGCGTACAATTACTCGATGGCGTCTAACTACAACCGTGTGCCCAGGCCCCCGATTGTCGCGGTGTCGGGTGGGACAGATCGGGCGATCCTGCGCCGCGAGACTTACGAGGATCTCGTGCGCAACGATCTGTAAAATTACGGCGGGGGGAGAATCTCCGGCCGTTAAGACAAGGAGGGTGTCCACCATGAGTGAAAAATCCGAAAATATCATCCACACCGACGAGAACGGAACCATCCACATCTCGGAGGACGTCGTCGCTTCGATCGCGGCGCTGGCCGCCACGGAGGTGGAAGGCGTGGCGTCGCTGTCGACCGGCACGGAGTGGCTGGGCCGCAAGAACCTGACCCGCGGCGTGAAGATCGTGCTGGAGGAGCGCCGGACTAGCCTGACCGTTTCGCTGTCGGTGCGCTACGGTTTCCCGGTGCAGACGGTGGCGCGCCAGGTGCAGGAGAAGGTGCGTGAGGCCGTGGAGTCCATGACCGGCCTTACGGTGACCGGTGTGGACGTCAACGTGAGCGGCGTCAGCTTTGACAAGTCCGCCAAAGAGCCGAAGGCGCCCAAAGCGGCGGGGCGCCCCCCCAAAGCGACGCCATGACGAGGTCGGCCGCGCGCGAGATCGCCGTGCAGATTTTATACGCGCTCTCCTTCGAGGCGCAGACGGCGGAGGAAATCCTGACGGAGTGGCTTGCCGCCGCGTTTTATGAGCGCCTGGCCGAAGAGGACGAACTCTACGGCAGCCCGCCGGGGCCGGAGGAGGCGGAGTATATCCGCACGCTGGTGTTGGGGGTTGTGAACCACATGCCGGAGATCGACTCCTACATCGAGAAGTATTCGATTGGTTGGGAGTTTGGCCGGATCCCCCGGACGGCGTCCATGGCCATGCGCGTGGCCATGTATGAGGTGCTCTACCGGCCCGATGTGCCGAACGCCGCCGCGATCAACGAGGCGGTGGAGATCGAAAAGCACTACGACACGCGCGAGGTTGTCTCCTTCGTCAACGGGATCCTTGGCACGTTCTCCCGTTCGGAGACCGTGCCGTGAGCCGCCGGTACCTCGGGATCGACACCAGCCACTACACGACGTCGTTGGCGCTGTACGACGCCGGCGCGGGCGAGATGCGTCAGGCGCGCCGCCCGCTCGCGGTGCCTGACGGGCAAGTTGGTCTGCGGCAGAACGAGACGGTGTTTCAGCATATGAGCGCGCTGCCGGGGCTGCTGGACGAACTGGCGGACGGAGCGGCGGCCCTGCCGTCGGTTGCTGCCGTCGGTGTGTCGGACCGTCCGCGCGACGTCGAGGGCTCCTATATGCCCTGTTTCACGGTCGGGTTCTCGGCGGCCCGCCTGCTCGCGCGAGGGCTCGGCGTGCCGGTGCGGACTTTTTCGCACCAGGCGGGGCATGTGGCGGCCGCGCTGTGGTCGGCGGGGCGGGAAGTGCTTGCGTCGGAGCCGTTCTTGGCCTGGCATGTCTCGGGCGGCACTACGGAGCTGTTGCTGGCGCGGCCTGACGAAGCGCGCGTATTTGCGCTGGAGAAAGTGGGCGGCACCGAGGACCTGGCGGCCGGGCAGCTCGTCGACCGCGTGGGGCGGCGGCTGGGGCTTTCGTTCCCGGCCGGGCCCGCGCTGGAGGCGCTGGCGGGGGACACCGTCTGGCGCGGACGGACGCCGGCGGTCTCGGAGGGGTCGTTTTCGCTCTCCGGCCTGCAGAACCGGGCCGAGAGGATGATTGACGAGGGCGCGGCGCCTGAGACAGTGGCGGCCTTTGTGTGCCATGCGCTGGCGCGGACGTTGTTTGAGGCCACCGTCCGATTGCTGGCGCGTCACCCGGGTTTGCCCGTATTGGGCGCGGGCGGCGTGATGGGAAATCGGATCATCCGGGACGCGATGCGCCCATTGGGAACAGCGTTCCCAACTGTTGAATATACGTCGGACAACGCCGCGGGCCCCGCGCTGCTGGCGGCTTGGACGGACGGTGAATCCAACCGCGCGGCGGGATAGAGACGTCCGTGCGGTGCGCCCGGCGGGGCGGGGAGGGGCGGAGATGACACAGCCCATTTTGTCGGTATCCGACATCAACCAATACATCAAGGCGTGGATGGACGGGCAGCCGGTGCTGGCCCGCGTTTTGGTGCGCGGCGAGGTGTCGAACTATCGGAAGTATCCGTCCGGGCACCATTACTTCACCCTGAAGGACGCCGGCGGGGTGCTGCGCGCCGTCATGTTCCGCACCGAAGCCGCCTCGCTCCGGTTTGTGCCGGAGGACGGAATGACGGTGGTGGCCGGCGGGCGTGTGAGTGTCTTCCCCCGCGACGGACAGTACCAGATCTACTGCACGACGCTGTCGCCGGAGGGGATCGGAGACCTGACACTGGCCTTTGAACAGCTTAAAAAGAAGCTGCTGACGGAGGGGCTGTTTGATGGCGCCCACAAAAAGCCGCTGCCCCGGTTTCCCCGGATGGCGGCGCTGATCACGTCGCCGGTGGGTGCGGCGGTGCGGGATATGCTCCGCATCATGGAGCGCCGTTGGCCGCTGTGCCGGGTGTTGGTGGCGCCGGTGCGCGTGCAGGGTGAGGAGGCCGCGCCGGAGATCTGCCGGGCGATCGCTTATGTAAACAGACACCGGTTGGCGGACGTGATCATTGTCGGGCGCGGCGGCGGCTCGATGGAGGATCTGTGGGCTTTCAACGAGGAGAGCGTGGCCCGCGCCATCTTTGCCTCGGAGATCCCGGTGGTCTCGGCCGTAGGGCACGAGCCGGATGTGACCATTGCCGACTTTGTGGCTGATGTGCGGGCCGCCACCCCCACGCACGCCGCCGAGCTGGTGACGCCGGACCAGTCGGAGTGGCGGGTCTACGGAAGCACCTGCGCCGCGCGGCTGAACCAGACGGTCGGCGCATTGCTGCGGACCCGGCGGGAGCGGCTTGCGTCACTGGCCGCCAAGCGGGTGCTTACAAGCCCCGCCGTCTATGTGCAGGACAGGCGGATGCTGCTCGATCTCACACACCAGCGGCTTGTGGGCGCCGCGTCGGAGGTGCTGCACAGGCGTAAGCAGGGCTTTGTGGAACTTGTGGCCAAGCTCGATGCGCTAAGTCCGCTGTCGGTCCTTACGCGCGGCTACGCGATTGCCACGGGGCCGGACGGAAGGGTATTGAAGGAGGCCGGCGCCGTACGCCCAGGGGACCCCATTCGCCTGCGCCTCATGCGCGGAGAAGCCCATTGCATTGTGCAAGATACAGTGCAATAAGAGCGGGGGAGGAAGTCCGAATGGAAAAGACAAAAAAAGAAAAAACACCGTCTTTTGAGAAGGCGGTGACGCGGCTGGACGAGATTGTGGCCAAGTTAGAGAAGGGTGATGTTCCCCTGGAGGAAGCGCTGGCGCTGTTCGAGGAGGGGACGAAGCTTGTCGCGCTCTGCGGCGGTCTCCTTGACAGCGCGGAGCAAAAAGTCAGGATGCTGGCCCGCGCCCAGGAGGAGGACGATCCGGCCTTTGTGCCATTTGAACCGGAGGAATGACGATGCCTGTGGATTTTCAATCTCAGTATGAGTCGTACCGCCAGATGGTGGAATACGGGCTTGCGGAATATCTGCCCAATACGCAGATCGCGCAGGCGAAGCTGCTGGACGCCATGCTCTACAGCGTCTTCAGCGGAGGTAAACGCATCCGGCCGGTGCTACTGTTGGCCTTTTGCGAGACGGCCGGCGGCGACACACGGGCGGCACTGCCTTTTGCCTGTGCGCTGGAGATGATCCACACCTATTCGCTCATCCACGACGACCTGCCCTGCATGGACGATGACGACATGCGCCGCGGCCGCCCGGCGAACCACCGGATGTTCGGTGAGGCCAGCGCTGTACTGGCCGGCGACGCCCTGCTCTCCGCGGCGTTTGAGACGATGCTGGACGCCGACTATGTGGAGGATACGCCGCCCGCTGCGGTACTGTCGGCCGCCCAACGCATTGCGTGGGCGTCCGGCCTGTACGGTATGGCGGGTGGGCAGCTTTTGGATCTGGAGACAGAGACGTTTGACCAGAGCGTCGAAGGAATCACGGCGCGGCACCTGCTCAAGACGGGTGCGTTGATCGAAGCGGCGGCGGAGGTCGGCTGCGAACTGGCCGGCGCCTCCCGGGAGCAGTTGGCGGCGGCGGCCAGCTTTGCCCGCTGCCTCGGACTGGCGTTTCAGATCCGAGACGATTTGTTGGACGAAGAGGGGGACCCGATGATCACTGGCAAGCTGACGGGTGTGGACCGGGAAAACAACAAAGTCACCTTCCTCAGCCTCCTGGGCCGTGACGAGTGCGTTCGGATCATCGACGACCTGACGAGGGATGCCATCGGTTACCTCACCCCATTTGAAGACCGCGCTTTCCTAACCTGGCTGGCCGAGGACCTGGCCCACCGAAAAGGGTGAGACCCCGCCGTTACCGAAAACGCCGCGGTACTCCGCGCCACGTTTTGTCACGTTAAAGCATGTGTGAAATCAAGTGAAATTTACCAAAATATCCCTGGCCGCCTATTGACTTTGATGAAAAATTATAGTATTCTAAAAAAGAAGAGTTTTGTTTTTTGCGTGTCAAAGATATGACAACACCGATTTATGGCTGTGAAAAACGTCGACTTGTGTGAAAAAAGCTGGTTTTTGCCGGCTTTTTGTTGCGGTTATGCTTTTATGGAGGTGATTGCAGACATAAAATCGCGGCGGTGAACGGAGAAACGCTCGATCCCGTAAGTGCCCTGCCATTTTGCGGCGTGGCCGGTGCAGCGGTCGCGCGGGTGCCGATCTCTCGGCGCGACGCTTGCGGTTTTGGGATTGGCGACCCCCGCCCCGCAGGGGAACAACACGTTTGGAGCGGAGGGAGTGTCCCACGAGATAGGTGAGTTTGGAATACATAAATTCAGGAAGGATGTCAAGATGTATAAGAAGAGAGGCAAGTTTAGGAAATTTCTGGCTGTCTGTCTGGCGTTGACGGTGGTCTTGGCGCCGTCGTTCGCTTCACCCGCGATCGTCGTCGCCGCGCCTGCCGAGGGCAACCCGGAGCTTTCCCGCGCCATCGGGCCGGAAGGCATGGTCCTGCTCAAAAACGACGCGGGCGCCGACGGCGCGCAGGTGCTGCCGCTGAAATCAACGGACAAGATTTCGGTTTTCGGCGGCGCGCAGATCAATACGATCAAGGGCGGTACGGGTTCCGGCGACGTCAACGTGCCCTACAACAGGAACATTCTCTACGGGATACGGCAAAAAGTCACCGCCGGCAAAGTCGCTCTCGACACGGCGACGTCCGCCCAGTATGAATCCGACACCGGCTACACGGCCACGGACGATTTCGTCCAGACGGCCAAAGACGCCGGCTCGAACAAAGCCGTCGTCGTTCTGAGCCGCAATTCCGGCGAAGGCGGCGACAGAAACGCCGGCAAAGGCGACTATTATCTTTCCGACGCTGAAACGGCGCTGATACAGCGCGTTGCGGCAACATTTGCGGACGTCGCCGTCGTGCTCAACATCGGCGGCGTGATGGATCTGACATGGGTCGATTCTTATCCGCAGGTCAAGTCGGTGCTGCTGGCGTGGCAGGCCGGTATGGAGGGCGGCAACGCCATTGCGGACGTTCTTGTCGGCGACGAGTACCCGTCCGGGCATCTGGTGGATACGTTCGCCAAGTCCTATGATTACTACCCGTCGTCGACGGCAAGCGGTATCGGCGCGTTCGGCGGCGACGGCGACGTCTATTACGGCGAGGACATTTATGTCGGTTACCGTTATTTTGCCACGGCGGACCCGACGTATTCCAGAGTGCAGCATGAGTTTGGGTACGGCCTCGGCTACACGCGGCTCGACACGGTTCCGGCCATCCGCGGTTCCGCGCCGGATTACGGCCCCGTGGCTGTGGAGGAAGGCAGTATCAAGGTTTCGGCGACCGTAACCAACGCTGGGACAGAATACAAAGGCAAAGAAGTGGTTCAGGTCTATTTCGAGGGGCCGAGCGGCGCTCTCAACAAGCCCGCCCGCGAATTGGCGGCTTTCGAAAAAACTGGGGACCTTGCCCCGGGCGCCTCGCAGACGCTCGAAATCAGCTTCCCTGTCAGCGACCTCTCGTCTTACGACGACTTGGGTGTGACCGGCCATAAATCCTGCTGGGTGATCGAGCCGGGGCGTTACTGGGTGTATGTCGGCAATTCGGTGAAAAACGCCGTGAAAGTCGGCTATTACGAAGTCGCGGATCTCATTGTGACCGAAGAGGCGCATGAATATCTCACGCCGTCGGCAGGCTTCGACGTCCTCATCGACCCCACAACCGGCGAGACGCGGCATAACGGCCCGGAAATTCCGCCCGTCACGTTTGCGATAGCAAATAACAAGACGTCTGTCGTCAACGCCTATGAGCCGTCCAAGAGATCGGCGGGGATCTCGTTCCCTGTGGGCACGGCGGCTGGCGTTCCGTCTGTCGTCGGCTTTGAAACGGCTACATGGCTTCAGTACAGCGTGACCGTTCAGCAGGCGGGGGATTATTACTTCTCAGCGACCTATTCCAACGGGAACCCGACCGTGCCCGATTCGTTCGACGTCTTCATCGACGAGGACCCGGTGAAGCTGAACGCGGAAAACGTCGCGCTTCCGAACACAAGCGAGTCGTCGATGTATCAGATGAAGGACAGTGCAAAGTATCTCATCGCGCTTCCGCAGGGCAGCCACGTGATCAAATTGGTTTCGAAGGCGGACAGCAACGGCTATCTCAACTTCCTGAACTTCCAGCCGAGCTGGATCGAGGCCGGTGTCGTCGCGGTCAATGCGCTGACAAGTTCCAAATTGACAATCGCCGACACGTTCCTTGAAAACCTCGTCGGGACTTCCGTGATGGAAACAATCCCGAACGGCGGCGGCGACAAATGCATAGGCGCTTTTCAGACGAACAGCACGCTGACCTACAAGCTGATTGTCGCGCAGGAAAACGATTATGACATCACAATCGACTACGCGAACGGCAATGCGGCCATGACGGACTCGATCCGGTTCTACCTGACCGACAGCACGGACAACGTGACCGCGAACCCGCTTGCGACGACCCCCGCCGCCGTCGCGATCACGCAGACGGCCAGCTCCGGTGCGAACCGTTACTACACGTTCGTGAGCAGCGACCCCTACACGGTGCATCTGCCCGCGGGGACGTATTATTTCACCATCCAGTCACGTACGGGCTCGGCCGGCAACCTGCGTTCGCTTACGTTCAAGCCGTCGGCGTTTGCCGTTTCCAGTGCCCGCACAACGATGATAGGCGCATACCTGGCCTCGGCGATGACGTCGGCGATCAGGGTCGAGACGGTGCCCGCGACGGGTCTTCCGACGGTCGCCTATTTCAATAGCGGTGAGGCGCTGACGTACAAGCTCAGCGTCGAACAGGCAGGGCTTTATAAGTTCCAGCTGAACTACGCCAACGGGCGCGCCGCCATACCCGACCCGTTCGCGATTACCGTCAACGGGAACGCGACGACCGCAAGCGGCGAATCCGCCGACATCAAAGTCGCCATGGCGCAAACCGGCGACGGCAGCGGTGCCGGCGCGTGGTACAATCCGGCGATGAGCGACATCTATCTGTTTGATCTGCCGGCCAGCGCGGTCACGCTGACGTTTACGGCCAAGACGAGCTGCGGCAATCTGAATTACTTCACGCTCCGCCCGGCGAGCCTGCCGGACGGCCTGTTTGAGATCTCGGCCACCGAAACGACGGTCTGCCCGGCGTATCCGCCGACGTCGCTCGTCAAGACGGGTTCGTTCGCGTGGGAGAACGTCCCCGGAACGGAGGATCAGTGCACAGGCAACTTTGACGCCGGCACGACGATAACGTATACCCTTGACGTGGCGGAGAGCGGCGCGTACAATCTGGTTTTCCGCCACGCGAACTATGCCGAGCGGCTCGGCGCCGTGGACGTTTCGATCGATGGGGAGAACACGTTCACCGTGAGCTTCTCGCAAACCGCGCCGGCGGGCGCCACCGGGGGCGCGGTGTACTATACGTTCGCCGACAGCGTGCCGTATCCCATCCAGCTGGCCGCCGGAAGGCACACGCTGACGCTGGTTTCCAAGACGACGGGTGCGGGCAACATCAGCGCGTTGAAATTCACGCCGGCGCTTGCCGCCAGCAGCGCGCCCGCCAGAGCGCAAACGGCGCCGCTCGCTTTTGAAGCCGCCGTGTCAAGCCTTGCGCAGGCCGGCGCCGCGCGCGGTTACACCTATGATCCTGCCGGATACACGCCGCTTTATTACACCGACCGCGAAAATTCGATCTTCAATCCGGGCGCGAGCGCCGGTCCGAAGCTCGTCGACGTGTATAACGGCGACATCACGCTTGACGACTTCGTGCAGAATTTCACGCTCGACGAGATGGCCGAGCTTTCCCAGGGGCACGGGGCCGGCGTGCCGAGCGGCACAGGGACCCTGGGCGGCCTTAGCAGGCTTGGCGCGCCGGCGCTCGAAACCGCCGACGGCCCGGCCGGGCTGCGCATCGACAGCGCAACCGCCTGGCCGATTGGGACGATGCTCGCCTGCACGTGGAACACCCCGCTCATCGAGCGGATGGGCGAGGCCGTCGCGGCCGAGATGGTCGCCAACAGGGTGGATATCTGGCTTGCGCCGGGCATGAACATCCACCGCAATCCGCTCTGCGGCCGCAATTTCGAGTATTATTCCGAAGATCCGCTTGTGACGGGCAAAATCGCCGCCGCCCTGACGCGCGGCGTCCAGTCCCGCGACGTCGGCGTGACGCTCAAGCACTACGCCGTAAACAACCAAGAGCAGAACCGCAACGGCGGCTCAAACTCAGTGCTGACAGAGCGCGCGGCCCGCGAGATCTATCTGAAGGGATTTGAGATCGCCATCAAAGAGGGCGACCCGTTCTGCATCATGTCGTCCTACAACCTGATGAACGGCGTCGAAACGTCCGAGCGCTGGGATCTAATCACCGGCATCCCGACCGGCGAGTGGGGCTGGCACGGCATCATGATGACCGACTGGGGCAACGGTTCCAACAATGCCAGAGAAGCCGCAGCCGGAAACGACATCAAGATGGCCAGCGGCAGCCCGTCCACGGTATCGGCGGCTGTCGCCGCCGGTACGCTCACGGAGGAGCAGCTCCGCGAGAATATGAAGGACATCCTCTATACGACCCTTCGTTCGCGCAAGCTGTTTGTCGAGGAGGAAATAAAAGTCGCGCCGATCCCGGCGGCCGGAACCATCCGTATCGAGGGCGAGGATTTCAACGAGAAAACCGGGAGTCCTCAGGCCGAGGGCGGCACAAATGCCAGCGGCGGCAGGGATCTCGGCTATATGGACGCGGGCGGCTCCGTGACGTACTACATTGACGTCGCGAGAAGCGGCGCATACGAGTTCCTGTTCCGCTACGCGGGCAACAGCGGCGACGGCGGGCGTCTGGATATAGCCGTTGACGGGGTCGTCGTCTCCGCCTTCCAGGGCGGCCTGACAGGCGGTTGGCAGAATTGGGTATGGGCGGCAAGCCCGGTCACGGTTCCGCTGACGGCCGGTGAACACAGGCTCAGGCTCAATATCACCGCGAGCGGCGGCAACGTTGACTGCTTCGACGTCACACGCGCGCTCGCGCCGAACCTCTCCATCGACGACGGCTATCGGATCTATCAGTCGGCGGCCACAGTCGAGGCCGGCCAATATTCGCCGGAGTTCGCGATCATCAAGAACGATCCGGCGCCGGCTGGCGACGCGCTTCTGATCGCCGCCAGTTACGACGCCGCCGGCAGATTGATCGGAATTGACACAACGCCAGTTCCGGCTGCTGCAACAGGTTACACCATGGCCGTCGCGGCGCTCGCCAAACCCGAGGACGCCGCCAACTGTAAGTTCTATATCTGGGACGGTCAGTACAGGCCGCTGACAGATCTGAATACGCTCGCCGAGTAAAGTGAATCATAGTTGACAAGAAATGCCAAAAATCCGGACGTCTATCTTTTTTGATAGACGTCCGGATTTATTTGTAAACGCTGTCAAATGGCTCAAAACTGTCAAAAAGTATGCCTATGACAGGCTTATGCCGAACGCGACAAACGCGGAAAGGCTCGCATACTATCCGATGGCCACGGCCCAGGCCACGGAATTCTGGCGTGCCAGCCGATTCTATGCCGGTATCCAGCAATTCTGTGGGCTTGGCTATTCAAAGCCCGGCCAAAGCGGCGCCACAAGCGACGTCTTAAGTCCCGACCTGACGGTACCGGTTATCCGTCCCGGAGTCAAGCAGTGGTTCACAAGTGCGTTCGCGCCGCTTGGCATAATCATTGAGCAATACGGCGATACGATAAGGCTCGAATGGGGCGAAAGTAAACCTATATCCGTTTCACTGATCAATGATCTCAATGAGGATATCGTCGATTTGCCCGTAACGCTTGCCGTTTACGGCGACGACGGTGATGTCCTTTACTCGGAGACAAAACAGTACAGCGTCCGCGAGGCGGGCTCGGCCAATCAGAGCGACGTGAACAGGGATGTCTTTCACTTGAGGCTGACGTCGCCAGGTCTGGAAAACGGCGACTCGCTGCGCCTTGTCGCGTCTTATGAACGCGGAGGCGTAACCGTGACGAGTGTGAGGACGCTTGTGATGTCGAGTTCTTCAAAATCAGGATTTTTCGCTGCGACAGACGAGGCGCTCATAACAGGCGACTCTGCGAAAACAGTTTCAGTTGGTACGCTGCTGGAAAACTATCAGGAAAAGGAACAGCAGTGCGTGATTACACTGGCCATTTATGACGCTGACGGACGGCTTGCCGTCATTGACAGTAAAATCTTGAATCTTGAAATTCATGAATCTGAGCGCTTAACGAACGCCATCGCCGGAATCGTGCTCCAAAAGGGCTATACCGCTAGCGTCTACATTTGGGACAATGGTTACGTACCCCTTGCCGCCGCACAGGGCTTGCCTTTAAGTCAGCGTGAAGAGACAATCTACAGCGCGGCGAATGCGGAATTCGGCGGAGGAGTACGCCTTACTACAAACACCGCGTCGCCTTCTGGATACGAATTGGGGTATATTGATCAGGCTTCTTCATTTTTCCAATGGAAAAACGTCATAGGCGGCAAACCGGGAGATAAATACCTGCTGAAGCTCTATTATGCCACCAATAACAATCCGGGAAGCTATAAAGTATTGGTAAATGGAGAGAATGCGGGCAGTGTTTCTTTCAATAAAACGGGCGGCTGGAGTAATTATTCCGGCATCGCTGAGCTTGAACTGGTTTTAACGTTGAATTCGGATAATACCAACGTGATTCGTTTTGAACGTGTGGCAAGCGAGGCCAACGTAGCTCAAATTTCGCTGGCGGCGATAACAGAGTACTAAACGCCGCAAGGCGCCGATCACAATCAGGCCGATTGTGACGCTATGTAAAAGCGGCTGGCGCCGAGAAAATTGACAAAAATACTAAAAGATCCGGACGTCTATCTCTTTTCGATAGACGTCCGGATTTGTTTCTATAGCCCGTCATCGCCCGGGACAGTGTAAAATCATCGGAATTACCTGTTGACATTGCAATGGATTTGGTATACACTGTAATAAAGAGGTGATCATTGTGGCGCAAATCAGCATACGTATAGACGATGAACTCCGTGAGCAAACAGACAAAATCCTTGGAGAACTCGGCCTTAGCATTTCCGTTGCTGTCAGTATTTTTGCGCGGCAAATTGTAAGGTCGCGCGGGATACCCTTTCAGCTGACACTTTCGGAACAGCGTGCGGTCAATCGACAGGAAGCCGTTCGGAGGTTGTTTGAGAGCGCCGATGCGCATCCTGTCAAACTACCAGATGGTTATCAATTTAACAGAGATGAGTGCTATGACGAATAGGGTTTTTATAGACAGCAATGTTTGGGTATACGCTCTTGCCGAGACAGGGGACAAGCGAGACTCCATCGCTCGTAAATTCATTGACAGCGCCATTCTTGATTCCGCGCCAGTAATATCGTATCAGGTTGTCAATGAAACGATGCGCGTGCTGAGAAAATTGGGAAAATGCGAAAGAGAGCTGCGAGAAATCATCGACAATCTGTTCAGTATTTGCGAGGTTGTCGGATTCACAAAGGAATCCGTATTGCGTGCCTCGGAGTTACGTGAAACAATGTCTGTGTCGTATTGGGACAGCCAGATTGTTGCAAGTGCCCTTCTTGCGGGATGCAGCGACCTTATAAGCGAAGACTTGCAAGATGGCTTTCTCATACAAGAGACGTTGACGGTGAAAAACATATTTAAAGACTGAGGGTTCGCGTGATGCCAAGACAACCCTTCACAATCAAGCCGATTGCGGCGTCGCGGGAATTACCCCCAAATGCCACAAATCCGGACGTCTATCTTTTTCCAATAGACGTCCGGATTTGTTTCTATAGCCCGTCACTGAATACCATTTCCGCTGACGCTTTCGGAACAACCCCTTGCGGAACGGCATGCGGTTAATCGGCAGGATAATGGATATATTGATAAAACCGGATCTGAATTTCGTCCCGCAGGACATACAATTCAAATATACCAAAATCACCACCCGTGCCGAGTTCTGCGCGCTGGTCGTCACGCTCTACGAAACCATCATCGATACGGAAATTACCGGACGCAGTGAATTTGACGATACCAACGACATCAATGTGGAAAAGGCGGCATACATCGGCGTAGTCAACGGCACCAGTCCAGGCAAGTTTGCCACCTACATGTCGTTGACACGGGAGCAAGCGGCCACTATGCTGGCACGTCTGGCCATTGCCATTGGCAAACCGTTCCCGCAAAAAGCCACTACCTTCGGTGATAAGGGCAACATTTCGGATTGGGCGCTGGAGGCCGTCGCTCATGCGCACATACGGGAACACTTATTCTTTCAATCCTTGTTGGAGCATCAAATGCTTGATTGGTATGAGGATATACCCTGATTTTTCGTGTCGAACAGGAGGGCGACGGCGTGGGCGGCGATGCCCTCGCCGGCTCCTGTGAAACCCATCCCTTCCTCCGTCGTGGCCTTGATGCCGATCTGATCGGGGTCGCATCCCAGCGCGCGCGCGAGGTTGCGCCGCATCGCCGCCCGGTGGGGGGCGAGCGCCGGGCGCTGCGCCACCACCGTGACGTCGACGTTGCCGACGGCAAAGCCGCGCGCCGTCAGCATCTCCGAGACACGCCGCAAAAGGTCGAGGCTGCACGCCCCCCGGTAGGCCGGGTCGGTGTTTGGGAACCAGTGCCCAATGTCCTCGAGCCCCGCCGCGCCCAGGAGCGCGTCCATCACGGCGTGGCAGAGCACGTCGGCGTCCGAATGGCCCTCAAGGCCCAGGGGGGATTCGATCTCTACGCCGCCCAGTACGAGCGGCCGCCCGGCCGTCAGGCGGTGTGCGTCATAGCCGTGCCCGATCCTCATGGTGCACCTCCCTCCGGCGCCCGGGCCCGGCGGGTCAGCAGGGCCTCACAGATGATCAGATCCTCGGGCGTCGTCACTTTGATGTTTTCATAAGAGCCCTCGGAGAGGCACACGCTCATGCCCATCCGCTCAAGGGCGGCGCAATCATCCGTGATCTCCCAGCCCTCGCGCAGCGCCCGTGTCAGCGCGCCTTTGATGAGGCCGATGTCGAACACCTGAGGAGTCTGCACGAGCATCAGGCCGGAACGGTCGGGCGTGGAGAGCACCCGGGACAGGTGCACCTCCTTAACCGTGTCCTTGGGCGGCACGGCGGGCGCCGCCGCGCCGGTCTTGGCGGCCAGTCTGACGGTCCTTGAGATGAGAGCCGGCGTCGCCAGCGGCCGCGCGCCGTCGTGGACGGCCGCGAGCGCCGCAGACGGAGAGACCGCCAGGAGTCCGTTTAGTACGGAGTGCGCGCGGCTGTCGCCGCCGTGTACGATGTGGCGCACCTTCGACAGGCCAAAACGCAAAACGAACGCGCTGATTGTTTCAAGGGCGTCCGGGCGTGCGGCGACGACCACCTCGTCGATGTCGGGGCAAGCTTCCAGAGCGCGCAGCGTGTGGACGAGCAGGGGAGCGCCCGCCGCCTCATAAAGAAGCTTGTCCGTTTCTCCCATGCGGCGCGAACGCCCGGCCGCCGGCACCACTGCGGCACAGTGCGGGCGCCGCGCCTGTTTTTGTCTGTTCATGCCATCGATCCGTTTCACGATAAAATATACAATAATTTCCATACCTGCATGGACCTGTTGACAAAAAGAAGCCTCGGTCCGAGGCTTCTTTACAACTGAGGAACTGTTAAACAATTCTTCAAGGAAAGAGAGGACGCGCGGCGTCAAGCCATGGCGGTGTTGATACGCCGCTCCACGTCTTCGTAGCTGACGCTCTGCGCGAGCACGATCTCCGAAATCAAGATCTGCTTGGCTGCGTGCAGCATCTTGCGCTCGCCGGTGGAAAGGCCGCGCTGCCGCTCCCGCGACATGAGGCCCTTGACCACTTTGGCCACTTCCATGAGATCGCCGCTCTTGATGCGAAGCATGTTCTCACGGTAGCGGCGGTTCCAGTTTTGCGTCATGTCGATCTCGATGCCGGACATCGACTCGATGATCTCTTCGGCGCTCTCCGAGTCGATCACGGGACGCACACCAATTTCGTCACTGTTGTTGATAGGAATCATCACAAGCATGCCGCCCAGCGGCATCTTGATCACGTAATATTGCCTGTAGATACCATCCACTTTTTGGCTGATGATATTGTCCACGACCCCCGCGCCGTGCATCGGGTGGACAATCTTGTCTCCCACAGAAAACATGACCCTTCCTCCCAGCTCTTCGTATTCCGTACTCCTCCAAACAAAACAATTTAACCGGCCCGGGACCGCAGGCGCCCGGACCCCGTACTGCGTTCGACATCTTGTCGCCGCCACCGCATGCGGACAATAAGATAGGGTAGGTATGGGGGTAGGCAGAAGAAAATAATCTTTTTCTATTTCTCTCTTGACATTCACCCACTTATATTATAAATTATTCAGTTGAATTTTTCAAGCCCGATTGGTAAAAAAGATACAACTTTTTAAAATGAATTTCCACATAAGTGACAAAAGGAGGCAAAAACCCACCTTAAATGGCCAACGTGGGCCGGTGAATGACGCCAAAAGAGGAAAAAACTACCCCCGAGGGCGGGGGTAGTTTTTGCAAAAAACGGTGGTTCTTCAGCCGGGAAAGGCGGCGCCCACCTGCAAAGCCTGGATGTTTTTGTCAAACAGAGCCCGTTTGCGCTCGGGCACCACCTTGCCCATCGCGACCGGGAGATCCTCCGGCCGGCACAGGCCGCAGTCGGCGATGACCTTGCCCAACATAACCATGTTGGCGAGTCCGGGCAGACCGTGTGTGTCCGCCAGCTGCGTGGCGGGGATGTAGACGCTGGTGACGTCCTCCCGCGCGACCCGGCGCGTGATCAGCGCACTGTCCACGAAGATCCGGCCGCCGGGCGCCGTGGCCCCCTCGAATTTGTCCAGCGAGGGCAGGTTCATCGCGATCAGGATGTCGGGGGTGTCGACAATGGGAGATCCGATGGGCGTGTCACTCAAAATGACGCTGCAGTTGGCCGTGCCGCCGCGCATCTCCGGGCCGTAGGAGGGGAGCCAAGAGACCTCCTTGCCGGTCAGCATGTTGGCGTAGACCAGGAACTTGCCGGCAAACAGAATGCCCTGCCCGCCGAAGCCGGCGATGAGGATCCGCTCATGCATCGCCGCTCACCTCCCCGGCCGCCGCGTCTCTCTCTTTGTCCTTGTATACGCCCGGCGGGTAGTAGGGGATCATGTTCTCGCGCAGCCAAGAGAGCGCCTGCACGGGGTCTAGGCCCCAGTTTGTGGGGCAGGTCGACAGCACCTCAACAAGGGAGAAACCGCGCCCCGCCAATTGGGTCTCGAAGGCGCGGCGTATGGCCTTCTTGGCCGCCCGCACGTTTTTCACGCTGTCGACGGACACCCTCTCGGCGTAAGCCACGCCGTCGACGGAGGCGAGGATCTCGCAGATGCGCAGCGGGTAACCGGCTACCGACACGTCGCGGCCGTATGGGGAGGTCTGTGTGACCTGCCCGGGGATCGTCGTGGGCGCCATCTGCCCGCCTGTCATGCCGTAGATGGCGTTGTTTACAAAGATGACGGTGATGTTTTCCCCGCGTGCGGCGGCGTGGATGGTTTCGGCGGTGCCGATGGCGGCCAGGTCGCCGTCTCCCTGATAGGTGAAGACGACGCAGTCCGGACGGGCGCGTTTGAGACCCGTCGCCACGGCCGGCGCACGGCCGTGGGCCGCCTGTACCATGTCGCAGGCGAAGTAGTTGTAGGCCATTACGGCGCAACCCACCGGCGCGACGCCCACCGTGCGGCCGGTTGTGTCCAGCTCATCGAGCGTCTCGGCCACCAGGCGGTGGATGATGCCGTGCGTACAGCCTGGGCAGTAGTGTAAAATGGCGTCCGTCAGGCCGGGGGTTTTCTCAAACACAGTTTGCATCACCGCACACCTCCCGCGATTTCTTCGATTTTGGCCAGGATTTCTTCGGGCGTCGGCACCATGCCGCCCACGCGCTTGCAGAGGGCGACGGGTCGGCGGCAGCGGATGGCCAGTTCCACATCCTCGATCATTTGACCCATGCTCATCTCCACCGTCACAAAGGCGCGTGCGGTGTCGGCTGCAGCGGCGAAGGCCTTTTTGGGGAACGGCCAGAGCGTGATGGGGCGCAAAAGGCCGGCGCGGATCCCGCGCGACCGGGCGGCCAGAATCGCATTTTTGGCGATGCGTGCGCATGCGCCGTAGGCGGCGATCACAATCTCGGCGTCGCTCAGCATGAAGGCCTCATAGCGGGTCTCATGGGTCTCGATGCGCGCGTAGCGGTCATAACGCTCAAGGTTGGTCCGCTCCAGTTCCTCCGGCTGAAGGAACAGAGAGTTGACGATGTTGTGAGGCCGCGCGCCGCCGGTGCCTGTGGTGGCCCAGTCTTTGGGCGGCAGGTCTGCGGCGTCCGGCTTCGAGAGAGAGACGGGTTCCATCATCTGACCCAGAATGCCGTCGGCCAGGATCATGGCGGTCATGCGGTGACGGTCGGCCAGATCAAAGGCGGCGTGGGTGAGGTCGACCATCTCCTGCACGGAGCCTGGCGCCAATACGATCAGGTGGAAGTCGCCGTGGCCTGTGCTGCGCGTGGCATGGAAGTAGTCCGCCTGGGAGGGCTGGATACCGCCGAGGCCCGGCCCCCCGCGCTGGATGTTGATGATCACGGCCGGCAGGTCGCAGCCGGCCAGGTAAGAGAGTCCCTCGCTTTTCAGCGCGATGCCGGGGCTCGAGCTGGACGTCATGACCCGCCGGCCGGCCGCCGACGCGCCGATGACCATGTTGATGGCGGCGATTTCACTCTCCGCCTGAAGATACAGACCGTCCACTTTCGGCATGCGGCGGGCCATGTAGGCCGCGACTTCCGTCTGTGGCGTGATGGGATACCCGAAAAAGAAACGGCAGCCCGCCTGAATCGCCGCTTCCGCAATGGCTTCGTTGCCTTTCATCAATACTTTTTCCGTCATATTCTCCCCCTCACTTTTCTACTGTGATGACCGTGTCCGGGCACATCATCGCGCAGAACGCGCAGGCAATGCAGGCGTCCTGGTCCACGATCACGGCAGGGTGAAAGCCCCGCGCGTTGAGCGTGTGCTCGGAGAGGGCCAGAATCTTTTTGGGACAGGCCGACACGCACAGAGAACACCCCTTGCAGCGGTCGGCGTCAAACGTCACCTTTGACATCGTTTTCCTCCTTCTTTTCCCAACATCATATATAAAACGCGCCGGGGGCCATCCGGCGCGCAGTTTGCCAGGACATGGCATCCAAAATTTTATAGCACCCACTCGGGTTTGTGAAAGATGTGCAGCGGAAAGGGGTTTGGCACGAGATCCGCCACCGCGGGCAGCAAGTCCGCCCGCACGGCGGTCAGGACGATGGGCAGGCCGGTCTCCCGCGCGAGCGTCTCGGCATAGGGCAGGGAGGCGGTCACATCCTCCGGCGTCGTCTCCGGGCCGAGATTTGCGTTGTTCACAATTCCGGTGAAGCATATATGACCGGCCGCCTCGATCTCCTTCATGACGGCGAGGGCGTCGTCGGTGTGACCCGTGAGCGGGCGGTAGGGGTTGACGACCCACAACACGGCTCGGTCCTGCAGCGCGGCGATCCGGCCGGCGTAACGGCCAAGCGCCAGCGCACCCCGGTCGTCGCCGCCCACGTCGACGACGGCGCACAACGTGTCGTCGTCGAAAATCTGCCCCATCTCGGGGGGAACGGCAGGAGCGTCCAGGTTGGAACCGGCAAAGGCCGAGGAGATCAGGCGGACGTCCGCCTCGCGCAGCCAGGCGGACGCGTCCTTGGCCCGGTAGTAAGGGTTTACGATGTCCAGGTCCGCCAGCGCCACCGGGGCGCGGACCGCGCGCCACCGGAGCGCCAGATTGACGGCGAGGTGCGTCTTGCCGCTACCGTAATGTCCAGCCAGGACGATGAGCCGCAGAGAGGAGAAATCCATGCCATCACAGCCTATGGGTGTTTGTATTTTATGTTCCGTTCAACAAATGCCCCTCCACAAAACGTCGGGGGTGTGGAGAGGCGGTTGCGCGCGGAAGCGGCGCCTCAGGGAGTCCGCGCCAAATGACAGGAGGGTTTTTTCTGAACCATTCAGTCGAGGTAGTGCTTCACAAGCTCCTGCAGCAATTCATCTCTATCGATCTTGCGGATGAGGCTGCGGGCGCCCAAGTGATTTGTGATGTAGGTGGGGTCCTCTGACAGAAGATACCCCACGATCTGGTTGATGGGATTATATCCCTTTTCCTGCAGAGCGTTGTACACGGTGGTCAGGGTTATTTTCATCTCCTTTGCGAGGTCGTCCACAACGGTGAATTTGCGTGTGTTGTCGTCCAAACCAGTCGCCCCTTTCCATCGTCCGCCCGCGATCCGGCCACCCGGTCCGCATACTTTCTTTTGTCTATCGTACAACAGTTGTTTCCGTTTTGTAAAGGTTTTTTTTTGGAGGTCGACGCCCGGGCGCCCGACAAACAAGCATTCGCGAGTTGTTGTTTAGCAGTTTCTTATTCCTCAGTGCCGCAGAGAGACCCCAAAGGCAGTCTGCAGCGCGTCGAGCGCGCGGCACAGCAACACATCGGCCTCTTCGTCGGTCAGTGTCCTGTCGCCGGCCCGCAGGGCCAGCGCGAAGGCTACGCTCTTCTGCCCGGCAGGGATCTGGCTGCCGGTGTAGACGTCAAAGACACGGCAGTCCACCAGCAGCGCGCCGATGCTCCCGCGGATCACCGCCGCAAGTTCGGCCGCCGGCGTCTCGGCGGCGCACACGACGGCAAGGTCGCGCGAGACGGCGGGGAAGCGCGGCAGGGGGGTGAACGTCTCCGCTTGCGTTTGTACGGAGAGCATGGTCAGAAAATCCAGCTCGGCCGCGACGGTTCGCTGAGAGAGGCCAAAGGCCTCCGCCACCGTCGGGTGCACCTCGCCCAATACGCCCAGCGTGACGCCGTCCGCGCGTACTTCGGCGCAGCGGCCCGGGTGGTAAGAGGGGTCACAGGCCCGCGCAAAGGAGACGTTCGGGAGCCGCAGACCGTCTAAAATTGTCTCCACCGCGCCTTTGAGCGCGAAGAAATCCCGGTCTCCGTAGGCGCCCAGTGTCAGGATGGGGCGCTCTTCCGGAAGAGCGGCGTCGGCGGGCCGGTAGGTCTGCGCCAGCTCGAAGAACGCCACCTGCCTATTGCGGCCGGCCTCGTTGCGCCCCAGCGCGTCCAGCATGGAGGGGAGGGCGGTGGTGCGCATGACGCCGGTGTCCTCTCCCAGCGGGTTTTCGATCCTCACACAGCGGCGGCGCGCGTCCGATGCCGGGAGGGCCAGCTTGTCAAACCAGGACGGACTGACAAACGAATAGGTCAAAATCTCGCTGTACCCCGCGGCGCGGCAGAGCGATCGCGTCAGGCGTTCTCCACGCTGCTTCTCGGTGAGCAGGCCGAGCGATCCCCCGGGCAGCGGCGCCGGCGTGATGGCGTTGTAACCGTAAAACCGGGCCGCCTCCTCGGCCAGATCGGCCGTGCCTTCCACATCGGCACGCCAGGACGGCACCGTCACCGTTTTGTCTTGCACGGAAAACCCGAGCCGGGTCAGATAGGCGGCGATCTCGCCGGCGGAGAGCTGCGTGCCCAGCAGGGCGTTGATCCGGCTGGGGTCAAGCGGCAGCACGCGGGGTGCCGTGTCCACGTGGCAAACGTCGATCCGTCCGTCGCAGACCGTACCCGCGCCCAGCTGCTCGACCAGCTCGCAGGCGCGGTCGACGGCGGAGATGGTGGACGTGGGGTCAAGGCCCTTCTCAAAGCGGGACGAAGCGTCCGTACGCATGCCGAGCGCCAGCGCGGTGCGGCGCACCGAGGGGCCATTGAAGTTGGCGGATTCGAATACGATGTCGCGCGTCTCCTTCGTGATCTCACTGTTCGCGCCGCCCATGACGCCGGCCACGCCGACCGGGCGCTCGGCGTCGGCGATGAGCAGCATGGAGGTCTCCAGCGCCCGGGCCCGGCCATCCAGCGTCTCCAATGTTTCCCCGGGCTGGGCGCGCCGCACGACGAGCCGGCCGTTTTCCAGGCAGGCGTAATCAAACGCGTGCATGGGCTGGCCGTATTCCAGCATTACATAGTTTGTGATGTCCACGATGTTGTTGATCGGGCGCACGCCGGAGGCGCGCAGGCGCTCCCGCAACCAGCGGGGCGACGGGCCGACCTTCACGCCGCGCACCATGCGCGCCGTGTAACGCGGGCAGAGCGCGGCGTCCTCGACGAACACCGACAGGAGCGCCCCGATGTCGCCGCCGCCGCCCGCGACGGCGGGGTCGCGGAGGGAGAGCGGTTTGTCAAAGGCGGCGGCGCTCTCACGCGCCAGACCGATCACGCTCAGACAGTCGGACCGGTTGTTCGTGATTTCAAATTCCACGACATATCCCGCCAGCCCCAGGACCGTCCGGATGTCCTGCCCGGGCGTCCCGGGTTCCTCGACCAGGAAGATGCCGTCCTCCCGGGCGTAAGGAAAGTCGTTCAGTGTCAGGGACAACTCCGACAGGCTGCAGAGCATCCCCTCCGAGGCGACGCCGCGCAGCTTGCCCGTGCCGATCTCCTTTCCGCCCGGCAGCCGCGCCCCGTCCAGGGCCACGGGTACGAGGGCGTCCGGCGTCACGTTGGAGGCGCCGGTCACGATCTGTACCGGGGCTGCCCGGCCCACGTCCACCTGGCAGATGGAGAGGCGATCGGCGTCGGGGTGCGGCGTCACGGAGAGCACCCGCCCCAGTACCACATGTTGGATCTCGGCGCCGAGCTCCTCCACCGTCTCCACTTTGGAGCCGGAGAGAGTCATCGCCTCTGCGTATTCCTTGGGCGAAACGGCCGTGTCGACAAATTCAGACAGCCATTCCAGCGAAAGTTTCATCCTGCATCCATTCCCTTCTCCTAATGTGGGTTGCACCTGCAACCCACAACCCAAATTCTTGTTTTTTGTTGCCGCTTCGCGGCAACAAGGTACTAATGTCAATCGCCTGACGGACCCTTAGAATTGCCCGAGAAAGCGCATGTCGTTTTCAAACAGGAGCCGCATGTCGTCGATGGAGAACCGGCCCAGCGTGATGCGCTCCAGCCCGATGCCGAAGGCAAAACCGGAATAGACGTCCGGGTCGATGCCGCAGAGCGACAGGACCTTCGGGTGTACCATGCCGCAGCCGAGCAGCTCAATCCAGCCCTCGCCCTTGCAGACGCGGCAGCCGGCTCCGCGGCACATGTAGCAGCAGATATCCACCTCCGCCGAGGGCTCGGTGTAGGGGAAGTGGTGCGGCCGGAGGCGCGTGCGCGTCCCGGGGCCGTAGATGGCCTTCATCAGGGTATCCAATGTGTGCCTCAGGTGGCCCATCGTGATGCCGCGGTCCACGACAAGGCCCTCAATCTGATGGAACATCGGCGAGTGGGTGGCGTCCACTTCATCTTTGCGGTACACGCGGCCCGGCGAGATGATACGGATCGGCGGGCGATTGACCAGCATGTGGCGGATCTGTACAGACGAGGTCTGGGTGCGCAGTACGATGTCGTCCGCGATATAAAAGGTGTCTTGCCGGTCCCGTGCCGGGTGGTTCTCATCTGTATTGAGCGCCGTAAAACAGTGCCAGACGGTCTCTACCTCCGGCCCCTCGACCACGCAAAATCCCATGCCGAGGAAGATGTCCTTGACGTCGTCCAGCACGCGCGTCATCGGGTGGACACGGCCCAGCGGCGGCGCTTGCCCCGGTAGGGTGACGTCCAGAGTCTCCGCCAGCAGGCGCTCGGAGAGCTGCGCCCGCTGCAACTCTTCCAGCCGCGTTTTGAGGAGGGCGTCGATCTCCTGCCGAATGACGTTGGCAAGCTGCCCAACCGCCGGCCGCTCCTCGGGAGACAGGCTGCCGAGCCGCGCGAGCTGCGACGTGAGCGCGCTCTTTTTCCCTAAAAATCGGATACGCAGAGCCTCCAGTTCTTTCGAGTCCCCGGCCTGCGCCAACGCGGTGAGCGCCTCGCTTC
This sequence comes from Oscillospiraceae bacterium, assembly GCA_031265355.1. NCBI lineage: Bacteria > Bacillati > Bacillota > Clostridia > Eubacteriales > Oscillospiraceae > Oscillospiraceae bacterium. The sequence goes on from JAISCT010000045.1 coordinate 52,298, forward strand.
GGATCTGCTGTAAAGCCTCTCTCATAAGTTCTCCCCCTGTGATAATGCACAATGGACAATTGTTTGCCGTGATGGGTCAGTTTGCCGGTTCGCAGTGGCCGGACAGACCCGTCTCCCGGCGCTGGTAGGCGCGGGAGAGCTGCCCCAGACAGGCCTGGAGCAGACGGGCCTCCTCGGCCAATTCGGGCGGTACCCGCGCCGCGGCGGCCTCCATCAAAAAGGCCTCCCGCTCTTGATCGAAGATCGGCTGGCCGAGTATGGCCTTGACGCGCGCTATCTCCGCAGACAGATGCATACGATATGTAAACAGCCCAAACAGGGCGCCGTCGATTTTGTCGATCTCGTCCCGCAGATCATTCAACGTAGGCATAGGACCTCCTTCCGCCCTGCTCTGCAGGGCCGGACCACCACCCGCCCGAGTCATAGTGCCTTCCATTATAACGCTTTCTTCGTCCAGAATCCAGCCCCAAAAGAAAAAAACAAAAAGGCCACCCTTCAAATGGCGGCATTGGCTCCAGACGGCGCGCAGCGCCGTCAAAAAAAGGCCACCCTTCAAATTGCGGCATTTGAAGGGTGGAAGAATGAAGAAGAGAAAGGGTAGTGGGGTAAATTGTTTAGAGTCCTCTCCGGAATGGGAAGTTCCAAACTCACCTCATCATACAATTCCGCTCGCGCGGTACTGGAGAGACCTCTCACCCGCAGTGTACCACGTCTCCACCACCCAATGCTACTACCCATATGGGTAGATTTTCCCATTTATTCTATATAATGGGAACAACAAGATGAGGTTTGGAAGCTTTTCCCTACCCGTACGGGTAGGGAAACCAATATTTCCCTAATTGGAGAAAAAAGCCTGACAGGCCGCCCACCATTCGAGGCATTTGAATTTGAACACGCAGGATGCGTCCCGGCCGGTGATCAGATCCGTTTGCGCCGGGGTCAGCCCGCCCGTCAGCGCGGTTTGTGTGACGGTCTCGCCGGAGGCCGCGAGACACAAGGGCGGGAAGACGACGCACCACCAGTTTTGACCGTTGCCGTCGCCCAGAGTGACGCGCAGCGCGTCGTAAGACCCGGCCGGCAGGGAAAAGCCGGGGTATGTTTTGGTGGGAAAGAACATCTCTGTGAGCTCCGCGCGCGCTGGCAAATCGAAACCCTCCGCGCGCAGTACGGCGCGCGCCTCCGCCTCCAGGGCGGGCAGATGTACTCGCAGCCGCGCGGCGGCCTCCTCCGGATCGGCCGCGCCGGCCACCAGCGGCGCCGCGCAGGCGAGTACGCGGTCCCGCACTTTCAGTTTCACGGCCTGGTCCGCCGGGTCGTCTGTGTGGGCCACGACATGCAGCCGCAGCACATGCTCCGACAGCGCCGCGGCCTCTCGATCCAGCAGATGCCCCGTCGTCACGGCCAGCACGAGGCCGACAGCCAGCGCGATCTCCCAAGGGCGCGCCCGTGTGCGGTGTCTCATAAAAAAATCCCCCTGTCCTCTCAGTTTTTCTCTGAAAGTATGGACAGGCGGCGGGTTTTTTATACAACGACTTTGAATGGATTTCACGGCGCGCCGTCGTCGGACAGGGCGGTCAGCGGACGGGCCAAAAAGGTCTCCGGGTACTGGGCGCGCAGGACCTCGTGGACGGCGTGCGCCGCGCCGGCGTCAGAAAACAGGCCGTACACGGTGGGGCCGCTGCCGCTCATCAGCGTGCCCAGCGCGCCGGCGTCGAGCAAGATGCTGCGGATGTCCGCAATCTCCCGCCGCCCGTGAGGGATCAAAGATTCGAGCACGTTGAACAGTCGCTGGGACAGTGCCCGCAAATCGCCCTCCTGCAGCGCCCGCAGCGCGCCGTCATGGTCCGGACGCCAAGCGAGGCGGGCCGCGGACACCCGGGAGAAAACCGTGGCCGTCGAAAGGGAGAACAGCGGTTTGCACAGGACGATGTGGCATGCGGGCAACGGTGGGACAGGGCGCAACCGCTCGCCGCGCCCCTCGGCCAACTGGGTGCCGCCGCGCACGCAGAAGGGCACGTCGGAGCCCACCTGAGCCGCCAGCGTTTCTAAGTCGTCGTGGGACAGTCCGGTCTGAAAGAAGCGGTTGAGGAGCCGCAGCGCCGCCGCGGCGTCCGCGCTGCCGCCGCCCATACCGGACCCCACGGGGATGTGCTTCTCTAGGTGGAGGTGGAGGCCGGGCGGCGTGAGCCTGCTGCGGGCAAAGAACGCCGCCGCCGCCGTATGAACCAGATTGCGCCGGTCGGTCGGCAGGAAACGGAGGTTCGACGTGATGCCGAGACCGGGCTGCTCCCGCCGGGTGAGCGTGAGTTTGTCGCAGAGAGAAATAGACTGCATCAGCGTCCGCAGGTCGTGAAAACCGTCCGGGCGCCGCCCCAATACATCCAGAGTCAGGTTGATCTTGGCTGGAGCCCGCTCCGACATGGCCGCCATAAAAAGTCCTCCCACACACAAGAGGGGCGCCGCGCGCCCCTGAATACCAAAATATGGAAAAACAATGTTACAGATCTTTCACGTATCCCTCGTTGCCGGCGTAGTAGTAGGGGACAAAAGACTTCTGAAAGGTCTCGGGAGAAGTGGGCCGCCCAAATAGGAAACCCTGCAATTTGTCGACTTTTAAGTCGCGCAGGGCGTGGTACTGCATCTGCTCTTCGACGCCCTCGGCGCAGATCACCCGCTGCAGGCTGTGCGCCAACTCCACGATGGTGGACACAAAGGACTTGTTATATCCGGTGTCGGCCACGCCCTTCAGAAAAGAACGGTCGATTTTGATCTCGTCAATCGGGAGCGTCTGTAAGTGGCTGAGGGACGAATACCCCGTGCCGAAGTCGTCGAGCGCGATCCGCACGCCCCTGTCCCGCAGGGACTGCAGGATCTCGCAGGCCTCCCCCATGTTGTTGATGACGGAACTCTCCGTGATCTCCAACGAGAGGCTACCCGGCGCGAGCTGGAAGCGCTCTAAGATGGAGAGGATCCGTTCGGGAAGCATCCGGTCGAGCAGCTGGTGCGCCGAGAGGTTCACGTTGATGAGGAAATTCTTGTCGGCGTTTAGGCGGAGCCACGCCGTGGTCTGACGCACAGCCGTCTCCAGCACCCACAGCCCCACATGGCTGATGAGGCCGGACTTTTCGAGCAGCGGGACTACGCGGGCCGGAGGGATGTAGATGCCGTCCGGCGTCTGCCAGCGCAGCAGTGCCTCGGCGCCGGTGCACTGCCGGTTCTCGGCGCTGACAATTGGCTGGTAAAACACCTGAAACCCGTGAAAATTGTTCTCCACCGACTGGTGCAGCAGCACATCCAGCTCCAGCTGCTGCATGTAAGTATTGCGGTCCTCAATGGTGAAATAGGAGTAGCCGTCCCACAGCTTGGCCTTGGCTTTGCTGAGGGCGACGTCGGCGCATTTGAGCAGCTCGTCCACATTGCGTCCGTCGTCCGGGAAACAGGCGGCGCCGATGGAGAGAAAATAGCGCACACGCTGACCGCAGACATGAATCGGCTGTTCGGAGATCCGCAAAAACTCCTCGACGAATTTGTCCACCGCGGCGCGGCGCGACCAGGGCCACACCGCTGCGAATTCATCACCGCCGAAGCGGTAGAGCCGCGCGAGCTGAGGCAGCTTGTCCCGCATCAGCGCGGCAAGCTCGGTCAGGATCATGTCGCCCAACGAGTGGCCGTACATATCGTTGATATTTTTGAAATTTTTGATGTCGATGATGATGATGGTGCTCTGGATGCTCTGGCTCATCAGTTCTTTCATGTCGCTGTAAAAGGAGAGGCGGTTCGGCATGCCTGTCAGCGGGTCGATGAGGGACTGCTGCCGGAACAGCTGCGCGTAGCTGTCGATCTCGCCCTGTGCGGCGGACGTGAGCTCCTCGGTGATGTTGCGCACCGAGCCGCACAGGAGCAGAGGCTTGCCGTTTTGCAGATGCAGACCCTCGCCGGTGCAGCGCACCCACAGGTGGCCGCCCTTGTGCGCCGGGAGGCGGAAGTCGCAGGAGATGCGCGCCGTCTGCCCGGATTCGAACCGGCGTAGCGCGCCCAGCCAGACGTCGAGGTCGTCGGGAAAAATTACATTGGAAAAGCTTGAGACTGGTGTCCATTCGGCCGAAGGGAGCGGAACCATTTCCAGGCACTCCTGCGAAAAAGTCAGCGTGTCCATCTCATAGTCGAGTGTAAAATGACAGACGGAAACGGCCTCGGAAATCAAGCGCCATTTGACGAGCTCAAAATCCTGACCGGCAAAGCGCGTAGACAAGCTGCATATCGTCTTCAATGTACCAGTCCTCCAGTACATGGACAAGGGGAAAGAGTTCTCAAAGTCCACTGAAATTCCCTTCGAAGCGGCCGCGGACAAGTTAAGACATATTTAGATTATATCGGCTTGTTCCTCACATTGCAACCATGTTTGTCCGGTCGATATTCTAAGAATGTATAATTTGCACAATTCAGATGCGTTCGCAGGCTTTTCGAGAAGACTGAAATTTCCATACAAAAGGGAATGTTTTTATATTATTGAAAAAAATACCCGATATATCAAGCAAATTTTTATGCATAAAATTTCTATTTGTCATGTAAATTGACGCGCTTCCAGAAACTTCAGATTGAATTTTTATCGAAATCGTCAATTGTTGAGAATCTACGGTTCTTTCTCTGAAGATGTGCGGCAATGGCGTCTTATCGGTATCGTATACCGGACAAGACGCCATTGCCAAATACAGGTCGGCGATATCGATCAGCTGCGCCGGCGGTGGCGCGGCAATTGACCTATGGATAGACGGGCATATCCTGCGGTCTGTAAGCGGTTTTGGCGTGCGGCGGGAAAAATTCATCCACCGGAAATTGGATGCGTTCAAACAGTTCACAGGGGGAGTCGTCGAGGGAACAAATGGATTCTTTTTCCGGTATGCAGAAGTCGTAGCACGGGACAACAAGCTGGTTGTCGCGTTCCAGGCGAATGATGGAAAACTGCCCCAGGGTGACGCAGATGAACGGCCGTCCGGTTTGATCCAGCAATTCGTCGTCGAAGAACCCACAGATAAACGGAGGGATGTCGCATATCCGAGTGCTGCGGTAGGACACGGCCTGGCAGCTGGGGTCCACCAGTTTGGCGTCGAGCAGTATGGGGTCCACCACTTCGCAGACGGCGGTCGGCATTTTGGCCGAGCGGACTGTCTCCTCGTCCGCGCAGCACAGCATCATTTTGGAGCTGTAAATCTTTGAGTTGCCCTCGCTGCCAAACAGGATGACGCGTTTGTCGAAGGTGCCGAGACCCGTCACCAGGACAGGTTTTCCGATGCAGGTGAAGACATGCACGGCAATGCGGTAAAAGAATCTCACGTCCACGGCGTAAAAGCCCTTGTTGAACGGGACGGGGTCCACATCGACGTAGACCCAGAGCAAGTTGGCTTGGCCGCACTTGATGTTGACGGCCTGATCGATGATGTCCTGTACCTCACAGGTGGTGTGAAGCCGGATGTTTTCCACACAGTCCTTGTCTTTGCAGGCGTCGTAGATCTTGCTCGTGTGGATGCACACGGCCTCTCCGATGCTGTTGGCCGCCGTGGTGGGCTCGGGGATAAATGTATCGGCCATATCGCTTACCTCCCATGTCGCAGATGGGGTACCTTTGCAGGCGCCCGAATGTGGCATTATCGCTATTATGCTATGCCGCGCGCGCCCGGCGGGTGCACAGCAAAAAGGCCGCGGACGTCTCAGACGTCTACGACCTCATACGGGAAAGAGCAAACGGACATTTCTCACCGCGGCGGCCGGAGGCGGCGTTGGGCACAGCGTTGTCAAAAAGCGCCCAAAGGGAAAAACGACGCCTATACGGCGGCCGGCCTAGGGACAAGGGCGTTGCTGTCGTCGAAATACAAGGGCACCATCTGCGATTTTGTGTATTTGGCAATCTCCTTCAGCCGGGGGGCGTCAAAGGGTGTGAAAAAGGTGTAGGACACCCCGTGCTGCTTGGCCCGGCCCGTGCGGCCGATGCGGTGCAGGTAATATTCGTTTTCGTTGGGGATGTCGTAATTGAACACGGCGTCGACACCGCTGATATCAAGACCGCGCGCCGCCACATCGGTGGCCACGAGCATGTCGATCCCGCCCTTGCGGAAGGTGGCCATCACACGTTCGCGCGTGCTCTGCTGGATGTCCCCGTGGATGCAGTCGGCCCGACAGCCTTTCGCCACCAGATTTTTGGTCAGCCGGTGTACCAGGTGTTTGGTGTTGCAGAAGATGATGACTTTGTGGTAATGTTTGGAGCGAATCACGCGGAGCATGTCGTCCGTCTTGTTGCCCCGCACCTCGATGCTGTACTGCTCGATGGGCGGTTTGTCGTCTTCGACGTCCTGCACGCGGATCTCCACCGCGTCTTCCTTCTGGTAGACCCAGGCGATATCCATGACCTCGCGGGAGATGGTGGCCGACATGAGCGCCAAGTGACGGCGGTTTTCCGTCCGGTCCAGAATGCGGGTGACGTCCCGGACAAAACCCATGTCGAGCATCCGGTCGGCCTCGTCCAGCACGGCCGTGTGCACGCAGTCCAGCCGGATGGTGTGCCGGTCGAGGTGGTCTTTGAGCCGGCCGGGCGTGGCCACGACGATCTGTGGGTGCTGCTTCAGCGCCTTCATCTGGATGTCGATCTTTTGGCCGCCGTAGATGGCGACGGTGCGGATCCCCTGGAGGTACAAGGAGAGCTTGCGGATCTCGTCACAGATCTGCAGCGTCAGTTCCCGCGTCGGACAGAGAATCAGTGCCTGGATGCATTTGTCGTCCGGGTCGATGTGCTCAAGGATGGGGATGGCGAAGGCGATGGTCTTGCCGGTGCCTGTCGGAGCTTTGGCGATGACGTCCTTCCAGTCGAGGAGCGCCGGGATGGCCTCGGCCTGTACGGTGGTCATGGCGGACAGCCGCTGCCGCTGCAATGCACGCAGGATCTCCCCCGACAGATTCAGTTCTGAAAACGTTGTGATACTGTGTTCATCCTTTCTATAATGGGCGATGGGTATGTTTTAAGTGCTGAGTGCTGAGTTCTGAGTGTTGAGTGTTCGTATGGGCGGCGGATGAGGCATATGAATGCAGTATAACACAGCGCGGGAAAAAATGCAAATCAAACAGGTTCCCCGTTTCCCGGTTCCCCCACTCAGAACTCAGAACTCAGCACTCAGCACTCTTCTTTCCGCGCCAGCACCTGCTGGCGCGGAAAGAAGATACGCACGGAGCGCGTCGACGGAGTAAAACACGCGGTCCGGTTTGGCCGCGAGGACGTCCGCCTCTTGGAGCAGGCTGCTCCACAGGGCGGAGAGAGCCGGGATGCCAGCCCGGCGCGCCGAGAGCACGTCGTGGGCGGTGTCGCCCACGTACACCGCCTCGTCGGGCCGCAGCGCGAAGCGCGTGAGGACCGCCAACATGCCTTCGGTCTTTCGTACCCCGGTGGGGGAGCCTGTCTCCACCATGTCGAAAACACTCTCAAGGTCCAGATGCCGCAGGGAGATCCGACAGCTCTGACGGCCTTTGCCGGTCACCAGAGCGAGTAGGAATCCCCGGTGCTTCAAGTCGGTGAGCAGAGACCGGATCCCGTCGAAGGGGGCGGGATACCGCGCGTGCAGCGCCTCATAGGAGGCCAGGTAGTCTCGAACGCCCCGGTCGTAGTGCTCCGGGATCAGAGCGAGGATCGTGCCCTCCTCCGAAGGTCCGAAGGTGGCCACGATCTCCGCGTCCGAAATGGGCCGGCCGGCCAGCGGCGCAATGGACTGCCGGAAGGCCTCGATACACAGGGGCAGCGTGTCGCAGAGGGTCCCGTCGAGGTCAAAGAGTACGGCTTTGAGCATGAGCGCCTCCTGTTGACATGTCTGTTCTCTCGGCGTTTAGGCCGTTTCGATCTTGCTGGCCTCCTGGAGGCCCAGGAATTCGATGGCGTCCTGGACCATTTTGTACTTCAGAATTTTGCCTGCGGCGTTCATCGGGAAATCGCTTACAAAACGCACGTACCGCGGCGTTTTGTGTCTGGCCATGTGGCTGCGGACGAACTCTTGGATCTCCGCTTCGGTGGCCTCGACGCCCTCTTTCAGGACGACGCAGGCCATGATTTCCTCGCCGTACTGCTTGTCCGGCACGCCGATGACCTGCACATCCTTCACCTTTTCGTAGGTGTAGATGAAATCCTCGATCTCTTTCGGGTAGATGTTTTCGCCGCCGCGGATGATCATGTCTTTGATGCGGCCGGTGATCTTGTAGTTGCCGTCCGGGCGGCGGCGGGCCAAGTCGCCCGTGTGCAGCCAGCCGTCGGCGTCGATGGCGGCGGCGGTGGCGGCTGGCATCTTGTAGTAGCCCTTCATGATGTTGTAGCCCCGGGCCACAAATTCGCCGTCCACGTCGTCGGGCAGGTCCGCCCCCGTCTGGGGGTCCACAATCTTACATTCGATGCCCGGCAGCGGCCCGCCGACCGTATTCACCTTGACCTCGATCGAGTCGTCAGAATTCGACATCGTGCAACCGGGCGAGGATTCGGTCTGCCCGAATACACTCGTGATCTCCGTCATGCGCATCCGGTCAACCACGTCCCGCATGACCTTGACGGGGCAGGGGCTGCCGGCCATGATGCCCGTGCGCATATGAGAGAAATCCGTTTTGGGGAAGTCCTCGTGTTCCAGCATCGCGATGAACATTGTCGGCACGCCGTGGAAAGCCGTGATCTTTTCCCGGGTGATGCAGTCGAGAGATTGCTTTGGCGAAAAATAGGGCTGCGGGCACAGCGTGACGCCGTGTGTCACGGAGGCGGTCATCGCCAGCACCATACCGAAACAGTGGAACATTGGCACATGGATCATCATCCGGTCCGCTGTGGAGAGGTCCATACGGTCGCCGATGTTTTTACCGTTGTTTACCACGTTGTAGTGGGTCAGCATGACGCCTTTGGGGAACCCGGTCGTACCGGAGGTATACTGCATGTTGCACACGTCGTGGCGGCTGATCGTCGCCATGCGCTGGTATACGGTCTCAAGAGGCGTCCGATCGGCGGCTTGCAGCGCCTCGTCCCAGGTGAGGCAGCCGGGCAGGGGGGTGTCGGCGGTGATGATGCGGCGCAGGAAGGGGAGACGCTTGGCGTACAGTGGATCGCTCGCCTTGTGGGCGGCGAGCTCCGGGCAAAGCTCCTGGATGATGCCCCGATAGTCGGAGTCCTTGAAGCCGTCCACCATGACGAGGGTGTGCGTGTCGGACTGGCGCAGCAGGTACTCCGCCTCGTGGATCTTGTAGGCGGTGTTGACGGTGACCAAAATGGCGCCTATCTTGGTGGCGGCCCAGAAGGTGATGTACCAGGCCGGCACATTTGTGGCCCAGATGGCCACTTTGTCGCCCCGCTTCGCCCCCAGAGAAAGGAGCGAACGGGCGAAGAGGTCCACATCGTCCCGAAACTCGCGGTAGGTCCGCGTGTAGTCGAGGGCCGTGTAGCGGAAGGCGTATTGGTCGGGAAATTCCTCGACGACCCTGTCGAGGAGCTGCGGGAACGTGAGATCGATGAGGGTCTCCTTCTCCCAGATGAAGTGACCGGTGCCTGCCCGGTTGCTGAAGAGCCGTTCGTGCCCGTTCGTGGTCTCGGTGTAGCGGCTCATGTAGTACGCGTAGTGCGGAATGACGACGCCGGCGTCCTCCAGGTCGTCTGCCCAGCGCTTGACCCACTCGAGCGAGATGTAACCGTCGTAGTTGATAGAACGCAGCGCGCCGATCATCTCGTCGATAGGCAGGTCGCCCTGGCCCATCAGGCGGTAACGGATCGCCCCGCCCTCCGCGACGGAGTCCTTCACGTGGACGTACTTGATGTAGGCTCCGAGGTTTTGCACCGTCTGCTCCGGCGTCTCGTTCGCAAAGCGGTACGGGTGGTGTATGTCCCAGAGGGCGGCCACCGCGTCGTGGGCCACGCGTTCAAGCAGAGCGCTCAGCCGGGCTGTGTCGCTGTAGACGCCGTTCGTCTCGACCAGCAGTGTGACGCCGTGTGCCGCGGCGATGGGGGCGAGGGCCTGCAGCTGCGAGAGAACCACCTCGTCGTCCACCGCGGCGCCGTCCGGCCGAGCGTCCAGGTCGGCCAAAATGCGCACAAAGGGCGTGCCAAGGCGGCTCGCCAGAAGGATGTATTCCGTGACGATCTCGATGTTTTCGGCCCGGCGGTCCACAAATTTTAGGCAGGCGTGGGAGGAGAAACAGGCGATGGTCAGACGCAGGGAGGCCAGCCGCCGGATGGTGGATTCTAACTCGCGTTCGGAGAAGGGTTGCGCGCGCACGGCGAAGATGTCTTCGCCCAAACCGCGGATCTCAATGCCGTCGAAGCCAAAATCCTTCGCGGCGGCGGTGACGTCCGAAAAGCTCCAGTTGGGGCAGGCCAGGGTGGAAAACGCGATTTTCATAGAAAAACCTCCTGACAAAAGTCACGTGACACTTAAACCATCAGTGTCTGGAGGCAAAAAAACTTCGCCTCCTGTGCGTCACAAGAGACGAAGATGTCACATCTCCGCGGTACCACTCTCGTTTGGAACAATGTCCCCACTCAACGCATCGTGACGGGCCGAACCCAAAAGGACACGCGCCACAATGCCTTCCCATGATAACGGCGGGAGACCCGGTCACACCTACTGCCGCGCGCCCGAAAGCGGCGGGTTCAGCTGACTGCTCAAGGGGGAGTGCAGGACCGCATTTGTGCGCTGCCTTTCACCAAACGGCAGTTCTCTGTGCCACGCCCGCGGACCGCTTGCGCCCTGTCATCGCATTTTGGCAGATTCGCTTTACAGTATACGCCGCGTTTTTCAGTTTGTCAATCAAAATTTTCTTCCTTTTTCTTCCTGGGCGATTCAAATCATCGACTCACTCCGAGGCGGGTTCTGTGGGGGCGGCGGCGCCGCTGTATTCGCGCAAGCCGGATTCCGTCTGTTCGTAACTCGACACCGCCATATCCGTCAAGTGGTGCAGGCGGTTGATTTTCAGCAAGATGCTGTTCAGCGAGGTCTGAATGTTCTGAAACCCGGCCGCAATGTCCTCGCGGGAGGCAAGTTCGGGGAGCAATTGGCGCGCCAAAAGTTCCAAACTGTCCCCCATGATCTGCAGGCGGCGATAGATCATATACAGATCGACGTTGGCTTTTTGTACATCGGAGAAACGGATGTGTATGTACGACATGGGTCCCTCCCTCTTTGTCCTTCCGGCTTCACGCCGCGCACGTTGTCTTTGCCGTCACGTCACCACAAGATTTCCTGTTCGACCAATTGAGAGACACCGTCTTGCATGGTCATTTGCAGCATGTCGAGCCGACCGGCCAAGTCGTCGAACTGACACTGCAGCGCTTCAATGATATGATTGATCGGCTTCATCTCGGAGGAGATCCACGCGGCGTTTAGTTTTGTGCTGTACGCGGCGAGTTCGTCTCTGAGCGCTCGAATGGTATCGGTTTGTTCCCCGACTGCCTTTACCTGGGAGGCAGCCAAAACAATATCGGCCGGCATGCAAAATCACCTCCAAATGACCCCAAACCTGCCTGCACACAGCCCGCGGACGACGTCCTTATAAGAACTGCCCCGCGTTGCTGCTGATGGTGCGCTCCAGCGTCGCATACTGTGAGACAGCGCCCTCCAAAAAACGCGCGTATGACTCAATAACATCGCGGTGCGCGTCGAAACGAGGCTGCATCGCGGTGATCTTGACACGCAAAACGTCCGACGCATCGCTGGTCCATTGGCTCTCCAAACCGTGGACGGTTGTCTTGATGTGATGCAGCGTCTGTGTCAGCGCGTCGTTGAGGGCGCGTATGCGGTTGGCCTTTTCTTTGACTTCTTCAAATGAAATCCTGATGTCTGACATATCCCATCCTCACTCTCACCAGGCACTCCGCGACAGCGACTGTACGGAGCTGCGAATGTTTTCCTGGGTCTCTCGGTAGGCGCGGGCACTCTTCTTTAAAAAACCGGCGTACTCCCGCAAAAGCACCTCCATCTGCCTGAAGTCGCCCCCGAACCCCTCGATTTGGTGTGTAAACACGGCGTTGTCCTGCCCGGACCAGACGCAGCGCAGGTCTTGGATCGTCTGAAACAGGCGCAGATAGTCGTTCCGGTATGACTCCGCCAGAGCCTCCATCTTGACGGCCGCACTCTCCAATTGTGCGATGTCTACGAGAATCTGCCCTCTTGACATGTTGTCTCCTCTCTTTTGCACACATATACTGACCATATTTTGTATATATCCTGAATATATACAGACAAAAAAGTGTCCATAATTGCATTATACTACAGGCCGCTCACAAAGTACAGCCCCAATTCATCCGGTTTTTGTAAAGAGCGCCTCTTGTTTTGTCCGCCGGGCGGGGCTGCCGGGGAGAGACGCTCTCAAATCAGCATGAATCCGGCGCCGTTATACAGGCCGGCTTCCGCCGCGGTCATGTGCGCATCCAGGATCTCGCCCGTCTGCCGATCGCAGAGCACAGTGGACGCGTTGGCGACAAAGAGACCCTCCGAGAGCTCAGACAGCGCCTTTGACACGAGCGCCGTCACCTCATAAAGCGGCAGGGCGGACGGGATGGACACATCAAAGGAGCGCCCGGCAGCCGGCAGATAGACCTCGATCAGCAGTTTGTTCATCGCGGTTCACTCCCCTCCGGACCCAGGGCGGTGAGCAGCTTGGATAGGATCGGCCGCCCCCGGCGCAGCACGTAGCCGAAACCGTCCTCCACCTCCTCGTACAAACCGGCGGAGACCTTCGAAAACGGGAAGACGTACTGGTCGGCGAGACCGCCGCCCACCCAGACGCCGTCGGCCCCGGCCATGTGACGTTTGTACCAGCCGTCGGAAGAGACGGCGCCAAACCCGTGCACCGTGTCGCAGACGGCAAAACGGATGTTGTACACGCCCTCCGCTTTTTCCATGAGGACCCGCAGTTTGTCCTGCCCGTCGCCGGATAGTTGTTCCAGCAGATGGCCCAGGGAGACAATTATGTACAGCGCCATCGGGAAGGCTGCGTCGCCGGAGGCGGTCTTGTAGGTGTTGTTGCGCCGCACCATCTCCTCAAAGAGACGGCGCACCCGAGCCTCGAAATCGCGCTCCACGCATTCGTACGCGGCGCCGGTCTGCGGGAAGAGGTCCCCCGCGTCCCACACCGTGGTGTGTGCGTCCGGCAGCAGCGCGGCCGTCTCCGCCAACCCCCGCGCCGGGCCGGCCAATGAGAAGAGATCCCGCGCCGACAGCCAGACCGCCACCGCCGACTGCAGATCGATGGTCACAAGCTGGAGGCTCTGTTTGTCCACCCCCACCGGCAGCGCGGCCGGAGAGCGCGCCGCGCCGCGGACAAAGGCGGCGTCCACGCGCGCCGGCAGGACGGGCACCGGCGGCGCCGCCGCCGTGCGGCCGTGCCCGGCCAGGCCGGCGCAGAAGGCGCGGATGGCTTTTTGCGAGGTGTCCGGCCCGAACACGGCCGACTGAAACTCATAGACCGTATCCAGCCGCACGAGACCGCGCCCCTTGAGTTTCGAAGGGTATACGCCGTCGGTGTTGCCGAGTGCGCCGAAGTAATCGGAACGGTCGTTGAGCTGCAACACGATGGTCTGCCGGAAATTTTGCAGCATCCGGTAGCGCACCGCGTGGGGGGCGTTACCGGTCAGGATGACGTGGACGCCGTAGCCGACTCCCTCACGGGCGATCTGCAGCAGCCCGTCCTCATAGGATTCAAACTGTTCGATAAAGGCCAGATAGTTGCGCACGATCAGCAAAACGGCGGGCGCCGGCTCGCCGTTGGCGGCGCAGTAGGAGGCAAATTCACCGCCGAATTCGGCGAAACGGCGTTTGCGGTCGGCGATCTCCGCCACCAGCATCCGAAGCAGATTGCGGATCCGCTCCTCGTCCTGCGAAAAGAGAACGCCGCCCACCTGGGGGGCCTGTTCAAACGCCCGCAGCGTCTCGGCGCCCAAATCGATCAGATACACATGGAGCCGGTCGGCGCCGTAGTCGGAGAGCAGGCCGCAGAGCAGGGTGTTGAGCAGCGTCGTCTTTCCGCTGCCGGCCGCGCCGAAGATCACGGCGTTGCCCTCGCGGCTGAGCGGCAGCGTGAGAAGGCCTTGGCGCTGGTTGAACGGGTCGTCGTATTCACCGATGACCGGGTCCAGCGCGAAGGGTTCGGCGGCGTAGGCGTACTTGCGCCTGAGATCGCCGAGCAAAACGACGGGCGGGATGGCCGGCAGCCACAGCGGATGGGCCGACACATGTTCCTCCTCCGCCAGCGCGGAGAGATATTGGACGACGGACGCTGTCTGTGTCGCCGTATGGCCCTCCGGGCCACGCCGGGGTTTGGGCTTGGCCTCCGCCACGGCCCGGCCCAGATGATCCACCACCGTAATGCCGTCGTCCCGGCTGCGTTCCACCTCGTCGGAGGGCACATAGGGCGCGCCGCACCAGGCGGCCTGCCCCAGCGCAAAGAGTTCGTGGAAGCCGACCTGGAGATAAAAGCGCCCGGTCTCCGACAGGTACACCGCGTCGGGGCGCTTCAGCATGTCCATGCTGTCCGCCTTCTCCTGCACCTTGAGGCAGACCCGGGCGCGGCTGTTGCTCCAGATCTGGTCGTCCACGACGCCCGACGGCTTCTGGGTGGCGAGGATCAGATGGATCCCCAGGCCGCGGCCGATCCGCGCCGCGCTGATGAGCTGTTCCATGAACTCCGGCTGCTGGGTTTTGAGTTCGGCGAATTCGTCGGAGATGATGAACAGATGGGGGACCGGCGCCGTCACCAGGCCGGAACGGTACATCATTTGGTACTTGTAGATGTCGATGGTACCCTCGTTCGAAAGCGGCCGCGCCTCGCGGAAGATCCGCTGCCGCCGCCGCAATTCGCTCTGGATCGAGATCAGTGACCGCTTGACCGCCGCGCCGTCCAGGTTTGTGATGGTGCCGGCCAGGTGGGGCAGACGGAGGCCCTTGTCCGGGTCCTCAAATGCGCCGGCCAGGCCGCCGCCCTTGTAGTCGATCAGGATGAAGGCGACCTCGTCCGGACGGTAGTTGACAGCCAGGGAGAGGATGAACGTCATGATGAACTCGCTCTTCCCGGAGCCCGTCATCCCGGCGATCAGGCCGTGGGGGCCGTGGAATTTTTCGTGCAGGTCCAGCGTGAAGATCTCCCCGTCCGCCATCAGACCTACCGGAGCCTGGAGGCTGTTGGCGGGGTTGTTTTCCTTCCAGCGGGTGAGTGCATTCAAGTGTTCCACCTTGCCCACGCCGAAGAGACCCAAAAAGGTGATGAGGGACGGCAGCGCGTAACGCTCGCTCTGGATGTCGAGCTGGGTGTTGGCCAGCACGAGAGCCGCACGCGCCGCGTCGAGGCCGGCGGCGCTTTCCGCTCGGAAACGGGTGCGGTCGCCGGAGACGTCGTCTTTGTCGAAGACGGCGGAGACGTCCGCCGAGAGCTCGATCACCGTCGAGCACTCCTTGGGCAGATCCCGCAGCGCGTCGTTCAAAAAGAGGACGCTGAACCCGCAGGTCTTCTGTCGCGTCCGCAGCGTCCGCAGCAATTCCATCCGGCCTGCGAGGCCCGCGTAGTCCACCAGCAGCACATAGTGCGGCCGGTCGCCGGCCGTCGCTCGGCCGTCCGATTCGGCGCGCCCCGCCAATACGCGCTCCAGGTGAGAGGAGAGCGCCTTGCACGCGCTCTCGCCGACGGCGAAAAAGCGCACGGCGCCGGCGCTGTCCCCACTGTCCCAGGTGTGGGGCAGCCAGCGGGCAAACGCCCACGGCCCGAGTTCCGCCGGGTCGAGCAGGAACACGAGTTTTATGTCCTCGTAACTGTGCAGCGAGACAGTCTGGAGCACGAGGCCTCGGGCAAAATCCAGCACCAGCGGCCGCGGGCCGATGATGCCGGTGAACGGGTGGCTGCGCAGGGAATGGGTCACCGGCACATCCGTCAGCATCGTGGGTTCTCCCGCGAGCGCAGCCAGTTCGGTCTGCAAGTCGTCGTTTTCGAGAGAGAAGTGCGCCTCGGGGTATCGGAGATCGGCCGCCAGCGGCAGCGACCCCAACCCCAGGCGGAGCTGGAGGAAGTCGTCCTGTTCCGGGGAGCGCTCCCACAGGCGGCGGCCGCGCCGTACCGTGCGGTCAAAGTGCTCCGCAAGCGGCGGGTGATTTTCGAGCAGGACGGCCCGCTGGGCCTGCGCCAGCTGAGCGATCTGCGCCCGAACGGACTGGAGATAGGCGCGGTAACGCATCTGCCGCTCCGTCTCCGCCGCGCGGCGGCGCTTTCGTTCGGAGCGCTTTGTCAGCAGAGGCCAGAGCAGCGCGCCGGCAAGCATGCTGAAAGCCATCGCCAGCGTGGGCAGCGCGGCGGTCGGCGATGCCCCGCCGCCGGCCGTGCCGTGGAGGGAGAGCGCGCCCATCAACACCGCCGTCAGACCCATGGTCACAGCGGGGCCGTACAGCAGGGAGAGCGGCGCCTCCTCCGTCCGACGCGGCGCGGGCGGCGCGTCCACGGCGATGGTCTCCCGCCGGACGCTCTGTTTCAGCCGGGGGGAACAGTAAAAGGGCACGGGCCCCAGCGCGCGGCGCGGCGCGGCGCCGACCACGCCGGCGGGCAGCGCGGGCAGCGCCTTTTCCGAGACGGACACCTGGCCGTTTGGGTTGTTGATCGCGAGAAACATGCTCCCGACGATGATCTTGACGCCCATGATAAATACGACGTCCCCGGCGCGCAGATCCACCTCGGACACCCTGTATTCGTTGACGAAGGTGCCGTTGCGGCTTCCTCGATCGCTGATATGCCAGCGGCCGTCCGTCAGCGAGAGGCAGGCGTGCCGCGCGGACACGAAACGGTTATCCACGGCGATCTGGTTGTCCTCCCCCCGGCCGATGGACAGCCGGCAGTCTCCGCGCGGGGCGTATTTTCGGTAGTCCTGCTGTTCCCGGGTGATGGCCTCGACGGTGAGACGGGCCAGTGCGCCGGAGCGGTAACGGAGGCTGTGAAAGCCGGACGGGGCGAGTTCCACGAGCGGGCGTTCTCGGCCCTCGTCGTCCAGTACGGCAATCTCAAGGTTCGATTTGAGGATCCATCTGCCCTGCGTACCCTCGATACCGGCCAGACGGCGTTCCCGTCCCGCAGCGTCCGTATCGGACAACCAGTACTGCCCGCTTATCTTTCGGGGCAGCGTCACGCTGTGGATCCTGTCCACTGTCAGCAGCGTCACAATCACGGCATCGCCCCCTGGAATTTTGTGTGAATTATAGGGGAATATACGAACTTTTTGATGTCAATTTTCATGACAAATAAGGAGCAAAACCGTGATGTTGTCGCGGCCGCTGGCGGAGAGAGAGAGGTCGACAAGCGTCTGCACAAGAGACAGCGGCGGCGCGTCCGCCAGGCAGGTGAGGCGGATCTCATCCTCGCTCACCATGTCCGTGAGACCGTCGCTGCACAGCAGGAGTTTGTCGCCCGGCTGAAGTGTCAGGCGCACGCTGTACGGCTCGACAAGGAACTCGTCCTCCGGGATCCCCAGATGTTGGGTGAGGCAGTGCCCCCGCCCGCCCGCCGCGCGCGGCGCCGGGACCGTGTGGTCCAGCGACAGCTTGGTGAAGTCCTCTCCGCGCAGCAAATAGGCCCGGCTGTCTCCCACGTTGCAGACCCGCAGGGTCCTGCCCTCGATGAGGGCCAGGACCGCTGTGGACCCGATGATCGTGTTTTGGCGCGCCGCCTCCAGGCAGATGCGCCGGTTTGTCTCAGCGAAATAACGGTCCAGCGCCTCGGCGTCGCCCGGGTCCGCGCCGGACAGGCACTCGTGGAGGAGTGAGGCGGCCAAAAAGGAGGCGCGCTCCCCAAAGGCGTAACCGCCCAGTCCGTCGAAGACGGCAAAGAGTCCGGACCCGACGAACGACTGCTCGGTGGTGAGACCCGCGTCGGCCTCCTCCGGGGAGAGAAACCGGCCGTTGAAGTAGAAGTTATCCTCGTTGTTGGCGCGCACAAAACCCGTCTCTGAGCGGATGGCTGCCTGCCAGTGAAATCCGCTCATACGGACCATTCGTACTTGACGATGGAACGGTAGACGATGGCGAGGGTCTGTTCCCGCGTCAGGTTTGAGAGGGGCCGGAAGGCGTCGCCGGTGCCGCGCATGATGTCGTTTTCATACGTGTACTCCACAAACGGCGCCGCCCACTCCGCGATCTC